>USIX01000169.1 GCA_900554895.1 uncultured Megamonas sp.
TTCCTAAAGATAAAGAACAATTTTTTAAAGACAGTTTAAATGAAATGAAAGCAATCTCTATGAGAGAAAAAGCCGGAGCTGAATTGGTAAAGAAATTAACAGGAAGAGATGTTCCGGTACTGGTTGATCCTACTATTTTGTTATCGAAAGAAGAATGGCAAAAGATTGAATTAGTACCTGAATGGTATCATGGAGAAAAATATATTCTTACTTATTTTTTAGGAAATCAGTCGCCAATAATTGAAAATCTGGCAAAGAAAAATGGTTGGAAAGTATATAATTTAATGGATAAAAGTAATTTGAATTTATATGCTTCGAGAGTTGAAGAGTTTGTTTATTTAATAGAGCATGCCGAACTTGTAGCAACAGATTCTTTTCATGCTTGTGTATTTTCAATTTTGATGAATACTCCGTTTTTAGTTATTAATAGACAACAAAAAGGCGTAGCGGATATGACATCTCGTATAGATACATTATTAGACTTATTTGGATTTCAAGACAGATATATGATAGACGGCGAATGCGGTTTATCTGATGAAGAAATTTTGTATATGGATTTTAGTAATGTGAAAAGTATTCAAAAACGAGAAATAGAACGTTCTACGGATTATATAAAAAAGGCACTTAATATTAATTGGTTGTGAGAGGTGTAATATATGGAGAATTTATATACGAATGAAAAACATACTCAAATTTTGATAGCATTATTAAAAGCACATGGTATAAAAAAAGTTGTAGCCAGTCCGGGAGCAACAAATATATGTTTTGTTGCAAGTATACAACAAGATCCTTTTTTTGAAATTTATTCTTCAGTAGATGAACGTTCAGCAGCTTATATTGCCTGTGGATTATCAGCTGAAAGTGGAGAGCCGGTAGTGCTAAGTTGTACGGGAGCTACAGCGTCTCGAAATTACATTCCAGGATTAACAGAAGCATTTTATAGAAAGCTTCCTATTTTAGCTATTACATCTACACAAAGGATTGATAGAATAGGACATAATATAGCCCAAGTAGTAGATAGACGAATACCGTTAAACGATATAGTGAAAATGAGTGTACAGGTATCGGAAATAAATAATGAAGAAGAATATTGGGCGTGTGAAATTGCTGTAAATAAAGCAATTTTAGAATTAAAACATCATGGCTATGGACCGGTACATATAAATTTAGTGACCAATTATAGTCCAAAATATGATGAAAAAGTTCTTCCTGAAGTAAATTATATAGAGAGAATAACTTATAAAGATAAATTTCCAATTATTCAAGGAAGAGTTGGAATATTTGTAGGAGCTCATAAAAGATGGAATAAAGAATTGACGGATGTTGTAAATTCTTTTTGCAAAAAATATAATGCGATTGTTTTTTGTGATCATACGAGTAATTATAAAGGAAAATATCGTGCTTTTGCAGGATTAGTAGCAACTCAAGAAAATTATAAATCTCCTTGTTGTATAGTGGATCTTTTAATTCATATTGGAGATGTTTCTGGTGCATATATGTCGATATTTCCTCAAAAAGTATGGCGAGTAAATCCGGATGGTGCGATTTGTGATACGTTTAGAAAACTTCAATATACTTTTGAAATGGAAGAAAAAGATTTCTTTGAACGTTATGTTAATATGGCAACAAATGATACAAGGGAAAGTACTTTTATTACAGAATGGAAAACTGAATACAAAAAAATATATGCTAAAATACCGGAATTGCCGTTTTCCAATGCGTGGATAGCACAAAATACCATTTTGAGATTGCCGGAAAATAGTATTTTACATTTAGGAATACTCAATACTTTGAGAACGTGGAACTATTTTGAAGCTCCGCAAAGTGTGCTCGGATATTCAAATACCGGCGGTTTCGGCATAGATGGCTGTATATCTTCTTTGATAGGTGCTTCTTTAGCAGAGCCGAATAAATTGTTTTTTGAAGTTGTCGGAGATTTAGCCTTTTTCTATGATATGAATTCGATTGGTAACAGACATGTAAAAAGCAACATAAGATTAATGGTTATAAATAATGGCAGAGGAACGGAATTTAGAAATTATGGACATGCTGCTTTTAAATTTGGTGAAGCTGCTGATGATTATATAGCAGCTGCCGGACATTATGGTAAAAAGTCTCATTTATTGCTAAAACATTATGCAGAAGATTTAGGCTTTGAATATTTAAGTGCTTCGAGCAAAGAGGAGTATCTTACAAATGTAAAAAGATATTTAGAACCTCAAATTACAGATAAACCGATTTTGTTTGAAGTTTTTACGGATAGTAAAGATGAAAGTGATGCAATTAAAATTATGAAAAATATAGAAGTATCAACAAAGAAAAAAGCAAAACAAGTAATAAAATCTGTAATTGGAGAACAAGGCGTAACTGTTTTAAAAAAATTAATAAAAAATAAGTAATATTTATTAAGTTGAAGATATGTTGAATTTCTTGTATAGATTTTCAACATATCTAATTTTATAGCAGTGGAGAGATTAATTTGGAAATTTTAATTTTAGGCGGAACGGGGGCAATGGGCTCTGCATTAGTTCCAATTTTGGCTGAAAGAAAAAATAAGGTATATATTACATCAAGAGCAAAAAGAACATCTAAAAATTCCAATATAGAATATATTCAAGGCAATGCTCATGATAAAAATTTTTTATCAAATGTATTAAGAGATAAGTTTTATGATGCTATTGTAGATTTTATGATATATAATACAGATGAATTTAAATCCAGAATAAATTTACTGTTAGAACATACAGCTCAATATGTTTATACCAGCTCGAGCAGAGTGTATGCAAATGAAAATGAACAAATAACGGAAAAATCAAAAAGACTTCTTGATGTATGTACGGATGAAGATTATTTAAAAACAGATGAATATGCTTTGACTAAAGCTCGACAGGAAAATGTATTGTTAAATTCAGGAAAGAAAAATTGGACGATTATACGACCGTATATTACTTATAATGTTGAACGTTTGCAACTAGGTGCATATGAAAAAGAAAATTGGCTGTATCGTGCATTACATGGAAGAAGTATAGTTTTTAATAAAGATGTTGCAACTAAGTTTACTACTATGACATACGGTTATGATGTAGCACTTAGGATTGCTGATATAATAGGTAAAGAAAAAGCTTTAGGGGAAACAATTCATATTACAACAGCAGAAACAATGACTTGGATGGATGTTTTAAATTTATATGTAGATATTATTGAGAAAAAAACAGGGAAGAGACCTAGAATTTGTTTATTGAATAATTCTATTAGTACCGGTAAAATTTTTGGCAATGAATGTCAGATAAAATACGACAGATTATATAATAGAAGTTTTGATAGTAGTAAAATAGATACTATTAGTGAATGCACGGAAAAATATGTAACGCTTAAGGAAGGATTAACGAAATGTCTTGAACAATTTATTGACGAAAAAAGAAAGTTTTTAGATATATCGTGTAAATTGCAGGCATATATGGATATAGTTACAGGAGAAAAAACGTCTTTAAATGAATTTGATACATTTAAACAAAAGATTAAGTATATTATTTGTAGATATACTCCATTTTTGAGTTGGAAATATAAACTATAAAAGAGGGATGTTTTATGCAAAACCAGCTAAAAATGGGAGCCATTTTATCTTATATAAATATTTTTGCTGGATTGGCTGTAGGGTTAGGATATACACCGATAATGATTAGACTTTTAGGTCAGTCTGAATACGGTTTATATTCATTAATAGGCTCACTTGTTGCATATCTTAGTGTTTTAGATATGGGGCTTGGCAATACTATCGTTAGATATGTTTCTAAAAATCGAGCAGTAGGCGATAAAAAATCCGAGTCAGAATTGAATGGATTGTTTTTAGCTGTTTATTCAATTATAGGTTTAATAACTTTGATAGTTGGAAGCATATTGTATTTCAATATTAATAATATGTTTAGTGCTACTTTAAGTTCAGATCAAATTGAACGTGCCAAAATAATGATGATATTGTTAGTATTCAATGTAGCAATATCTTTTCCACTAAGTGTATTTGCTTCATTAATGCAGGCATATGAAAGATTTGTTTTTTTGCGTGTGCTTAATATTATCAGTGTTTTATTAAAACCTATGATAGCATTGCCGTTTTTATTTATGGGATATGGTGCCGTAACGTTGGTTGTAACGGCTACAGTTGTAAATATTGCCTGTTTGCTCACAAATGTATATTACTGTTTTAAATATTTGGATATTCATTTTAGAAGAGGTCATTTTGAAAAAGCTTTTTTATATGAAATATCAGGCTATGCGTTTTTTATATTTCTAAATGCCATTATGGATAAAATTTACTGGGGAACAGGACAATTTATTTTGGGTATGGTATCTGGAACAATTCAAGTTGCTATTTATGCTATTGCCATGCAGTTTATGAACATGTATATGCAATTTTCTTGTGCAATAAGTGGTGTTCTTTTGCCAAAAGTAACCATGATGGTGGCTAATGGTGCAACAAGTAAAGAATTAACCGATTTAATGATAAAGGTAGGTAGATTGCAATACATTGTTATAGGTTATATTTTAGTAATGTTTTTTCTCGTTGGTAAAGAGTTTTTATATCTTTGGGCAGGAGAAAATTATATATCTGCATATTCTATGATTTTAATGATAATGATAGCAGCATTAACATCACTTATACAAAATTCTGGTATTGCAATATTGCAGGCAATGAACTTAAACCGTTATCGGATGACTGTATATACTATAATTGCGATAATAAATATTTTTACAAGTATAATATTAGCTAAAATATACGGTGGATTAGGATGTGCAATTAGTACATCAATTGCAATATTTATAAGTACGGGTTTGATAATGAATAGATATTACCATAAGCGGATTGGGATAGATATTCCATTGTTCTGGAAAAATATCACTCATATGATGCCTAGTGCTTTTATTTTAATAGCATTGGTAGAGTTGTTTCAGATGAATGTATTATTGGAGTATAGTTGGCTATTATT
>USIX01000170.1 GCA_900554895.1 uncultured Megamonas sp.
CATTGGCTTGGGAACTGAAAGATTTGAAAGAATAACATTTCATTATTATAATAAATACATATAAATCAGCATTAACGTAGAAAAACTGTCCTTTTTCCTTTTCATCGGCATAAACACCATGATAAGCATACACTTCTAGTTCACTAATTCTGATAATATCCATTAAATCTTAAAATCTCCTTCCGCTGTTTCGCACAGCCAGTGCCATTTTTACTGCACGCTTATTTTCCTTCACATCATGAACACGTACAAAAGCATAGCCGTTCATCACAGCCATAACCGACGTTGCAATCGTTCCTTCCAGACGCTCATCAGCCGGCAGATTAAGCGTATTGCCGATAACCGATTTGCGCGAAGCTCCCAATAGTAGCGGATAGCCGAATTTATCTAAAACTTTCAGATTTTTGAGCATGATTAAATTCTGTTCATACGTTTTACCGAAACCGATACCCGGGTCAAGCATGATTTTTTCATCCTTAATACCGGTATTGTGCGCAATATTTACCGTCTCCTGCATATCATCAAGCACACCTGTCAGAAAATCCGTATAGTCTGTATTATTGCGATTGTGCATTAAACAGCAGGAAACATTATTTTCAGCGATTACTTTTGCCAAAGCATCATCATATTTCAATCCCCAAATATCATTTATCAAATCAGCTCCCGCCTCAATACCTGCTTTAGCTACTTTACTCTTATACGTATCGAGTGATATCGGTACATCAAAATTCTGTTTGAGTTTTTCAATAACCGGTGCAATACGGCTGATTTCCTCTTCATCGTCCAGCAGTGTATAACCGGGACGCGTCGACTCGCCGCCTACATCTATTATGTCCACGCCTTCATCAATCATCTGCTGCGTATGCTGCATTGCTTTATCCAGTGAATTGAATTTTCCGCCGTCCGAAAAAGAATCCGGCGTTACATTTAAAATTCCCATAATATAAGTACAATTTTTCACATCAAAATTTCTTGTTCCTATCTGCATATCTTTCTCCTAATACTGCATAATTAAATTTTTTTTACTGCGTGGCCAGTTGCACCATTTTTCCGCCTTACAGCAGAAACATGCCCGGCTCATCTTGTCGGCACGGTACAATAGCCCGTTTAAATTTTTCTCTTTACACGTTTTTGTATCTCTGTGCTTCATTATTGCATTTAAAATTTTCCGCTTTGCTTTTTTATCAAAATCACAATCGCGCAAAATCTGCGGTGCAATAAGTGCACTTGATATTTCATGTCCGATACCATAGCGGTACTGCAAATGTCTACCCACATCATGCAACAGCGCCGTTGCATAAATTATATCTTCATCTATGTGCAGTTTTTCTTTCATATTCAAAATCATCATTAAACGTGCCACATCCAAAAGATGCGCTATATCATGCCGGCAGAAAATTCTGTCTTGCTCCTCTTTTTCTATTTCACTACAACACCGTTTAAACACCCGATGATGTAAAATAATATTCCTGCAATTCTTTTTCATCCACTCAAAGCCTTTCCAAAGTCTACATCTAATTATAAAAGAAAAGCTCATTATAAACAACCTGAAAACATATTATGCTTATTTTAAACAGGAATATAAATTTCACATACAGAAATATATTATATACCAAAAGTATCAATCTAATGCGCACGATAATATTTTTTCGACTGAAAATATTAGTATGTCCATTATAACTGTTATCCCTATAAATTCAATTAACACATTCTTCATTATTAAAAAGGAGTTGATATTATGAAAATTGTCAGCATTTTCCTGTTCAGTCTTATTCTGAACCTGTTCACCCTCGCACAAGCTCACGCACAGAATTTCTATCAGCAGAATATTTCGGACAACGGCTACAAATTCACCGTAATCCAAAAAGACAATTATCTTATAATAAAACCACTCACTTTTTCCATTGTAAACAATGCCGAAAAACACGATATCACGAATTATACAGTGCGTAATGTAGAAATCTGTGATTTGAACAACGATAATTATCCTGAGCTTATCATATTTCTAACCAATAAACAAGACAAAGTCAGAATAATCGGCTATTCCTCCAACAACGGAAAATCTATGAGCCGCATATACATGCCTGAAATAAAGCTAGACGGTAAAATCAATACAGGCTATATAAACGGTGAAAATATGTACGTAAAAAACAACGTATTCACATGTATTTTTCCTGTCTACAGGCATGACAAACAAGATATTCAGTTGACGGATACTGTACGTAAAATTGAATATAAATTAATTGATGGGGAAAACGGCCGCATTTTACAACCGGAAAAAATAACTCAGTACACTAAGGAAAAAACTGTTTTGTACAACAGCTTATAACATACTAAAAAAGGTTCTGTAATCCTTAATAAATAAGATTACAGAACCTTTTTTTATAATTTATTTAAATTTAGCCGTAATAACGCGGCGGGCAAATTCTACCATAAGCAAAATATTTACCAGTAAACCTAACCATTCAGCCGTGCTACCGAAACTTGCATCCACCATACGAAGCGGAGACTCATCACCGCCGGAAGTTACGGAAATAACAATAATAGCCGCCATAATAACGCCCATTAAAGATTCACCTACAATCAGACCGGAAGCAAACAGCACACCGCGACGGTTGCAGTTTTCCACATCACCTTCAATATCACGCGGACTGCGTACTGCTGCACGATTGCGCAGATATTTATGAATTAAGTAGGAAAGAACAGCTCCGATAACAAGCGGCATTTCAAGTTCCGGTGGAAGATAAATTCCCATGCCGACAGCAAGAGGCGGCAAACTGTATTTCGTTGTGTTCTTCTTTAAGAGAACATCCACCAGAATAATAATTACACCGAAAATAACACCGTAGAAAATATACGACCAGTCCATATTGCTGCTGAAGATACCTCTGGCAATAGTAGTCATAAGTGTTGCCTGCGGAGCAGAAAGCGCCTGGCTTTCATCCATGCCTTCACGCGGGAATGCACCCGGGAAGCCGTACGCTTCGTACAGAAGATTTAAAACAGGAGCAATAGCTACTGCACCGGCAATACAGCCGATTAAAAGTGCCACCTGCTGTTTCCAAGGAGTTGCACCGACGAGCAGACCTGTTTTCAGGTCCTGCAAATTATCATTGGAAATAGCTGCAATACTTGTAATGACACTTGTAATAAAAATAGCAAAAGCCGTTGCAAATAAAGTTCCTTCCGGCGAAGTGAACAGACCTGCATAATTACCGAGCGCAAGCACAACAAGGGAAGAAACAATAATGCCTAAAATACCGATACCGGAAATAGGACTGGAGGAAGTACCGATAAGACCTGCCATATAACCGCATGCAGCAGCTACAAAAAAGCCCATAGCTACGGCAACGAATATACCGATAATGATGTACAGCCACATCATGCCGGTCGATAAATGGCCGTCAGATAAAAATGAATAAAATACCGTTACTAAACCGATAATGATTAATAAGAAAACGATACCGATGCTCTTTGGCGTCATATCCGTATCCATGCGGTGCAGATTATCATCCACTTTTCCGCCGTCAGATACAGCCTTAATTGACATCCTGATACCGTCCATAATCGGTTTCATCAATGTAAGTAAAGTCCAGATAGCCGCAATACCCATCGTACCTGCGCCCATGAAACGAACTTTGGAAGACCAGATGCTCTGCGCTGCATCAGAAAGTTCCGTACCTGCTGGAATATCGGCAATGGACATTAAGTACGGCACAAAACCGCACCATGCTGCAATCATGCCGACAAGCATTGCAATACCGCTGGCAAGACCGATTAAGTAACCTGCACCTAAAAGTGCCGGAGAAAAACCGAGCGGCAGCAGTGTAACAGCCTGTTTGCCTACACTAAACCATGAAAGCATGGAACCGGACAGATAACCGAATCCGCTGGAGAATAAATTGATAAGCGCTGCAATAATGCCGCCGCTTACGATGTCCCTGATACCGCTGACACCGGATTTTCCCTCAGCACTTGCACTACCGACTTTCAAGATTTCAGCCGCTGCACGTCCTTCTGGATACGGTAAATCCGTATTTACTACCATAGCCCGACGAAGCGGAATAGTAAACAATACCCCGAGACATCCGCCGCAAGCGCAAATCATAAGCGTTTGCCAGAACTGAAAGCCCTGCCAGTAGCCAATCATCAAAAGACCGGGGATAACGAAGATTACAGCAGACAATGTACCTGCTGCTGATGCCTGCGTCTGAACAAGATTGTTTTCCAGAATATTGGAATCTTTGAACATACGCAGGATAGCCATGGAAATTATGGCAGCCGGGATAGCCGACGAGAACGTAAGTCCTACTTTTAATCCCAGATACACATTTGAAGCTGTAAATACAATGGTGATAAGTAAACCTAAAATCATACCGCGCAGGGTAAGTTCAGGCAGCTTCAATTCATGGCTCATGAAATCATGCTGTTTCATTTATAAAATCTCCTTTGTATTAAAGTCAAATCTAATTGTACAATAGTATTACACAAAGTGCAAGACTAAATATACACTAAACAAGTGTACAAAGCAGCAGTAAGTCCTCAAACTGTATAATTTTATAAGCATATTTTAAATCAATTCCAATTTTTTCACATTCATTTTACAAAAATGTACTTTCATAAAATACATATATTTTCTTATTGTATATTTTTAAACATAAAATCACCCTTTTAAATATTTTTCTGCTAAATCACTTATAAAATCATCGATTTTAAACAAATTTTATTTATATTATAGGTTTTATATCGCGACTAAAACAGGAATAAAAATCAATTATATAGAATAATAACAGGTATACGCTATCTCTAAGCGATAAATAGCAAAGAGCTATCTTATAAACTTTTTTAACGTTTCGCTGTACCTGAAAAGTTTTCGTTACTATTTTATGATCAACAGTTCGAAGAAGGAACGGAAGAAGTGGTCGTCCATGTTCAGATTCCGGT
>USIX01000171.1 GCA_900554895.1 uncultured Megamonas sp.
TTTTATTGAAAGCAATAGCTTCTGCAAGGTCTACGATATAGCTTGCATGGTCATCGCTCTTGAATTTGCAATCAACAGCTGTACCTTTGTCAACGATTTCCTGTGCTGCTGCAAATACGTTCTTTTCACGATTTTCCATAACTTCGTTTGCACGAGTATGGTCAGGATGCTGGTTATCATGGTTAAATACATAATCAGGATATAAGTAGTATTTGAGATAAGTATTCGGCAGAGTATCCGGGTCTACTGCATAAACATCTTTTGCTTTAGCAAAAGTATCATTCCAGCTTGCTTCATCATTATGAGCTTCCGGATTTACAACATAACCGTATTTTGCAACATGTTCTTTAATACGAGGCATTAAATCATTGCCGTCTTTATCACGGATATCGCACCACCAGCCGAAATGATTGAGACCGTAGTAGCGAACGCACATATCTTTTCTGCCGCCCGGAAGACCTAAGATTTCAGCCATTCTGTCTTCAATGCCGACCGGCATATCGCAGATATTGATGATTTTGGAATTCGGACGAAGTCTTCTTGTTGCTTCAGCAACGATTGCTGCCGGATTGGAGTAGTTAAGCATCCAAGCGTTCGGGGAATATTTTTCCATGTAATCGAGAATTTCGATTACGCCGCCGATGGAACGCATACCGTAAGCAATTCCGCCAGGGCCGCAAGTTTCCTGACCGAATACACCATGTTTCATCGGAATTTTTTCATCTTTTTCACGCATTGCATATTTACCAACACGGATATGAGCCATAACGAAATCTACATCAGTGAATGCTTCTTTCGGGTCAGTAGTATAGGAAAAAGCGATTTCCGGTGCTCTTTCTTTTAACAAAATTGCACAAGCTTTAGCAATTTTTTCCTGACGAGCTGCATCATTATCATAGAATTTAATCTGACGAAGCGGGAAACGATCCACATGGTCAAGAAGCATCATTACAATACCAGGTGTAAAAGTAGAGCCGCCGCCGGCGATTACGATTGAAGATTTTTTCATTGTCAAAACCCCTTTTTGTATAAATACTATTTATGTCTTTGTTTTTGTTTGTTATCAACCTTGTGTCTTTATAATATCGCATACCATCCATAAATGCAATAGTTTCAAGGCTTTTAGGGCATTGTAACCAACGGTTGCACTTTATCACATCCACTGTGATATATCACATCACAGCCTTATATACTATAAATACTATAAATAAAAACACTCCGGCTTGAAATTCACTTCAAACAGAGTGTTTTTCCTATTTCTCTGAATTCATTTCACCATCACTATCAATTTGCTCCGCACAATACTGACTGTATCTGACAAACTATCAGCCAATTCAATAACTCAAAATACTCGTACATCTATTTTTCAATATGATATAATTATATAGAAATGGAGGTTTTAACCATGACTGAACCTTTACTGAAAAAAGCACTTTCTTATGAAAAAACTTTTATCAATGATGATGAAATGTACATTAAATACCAACTTCGAGAAGATGCTATTCGTGATGAAAATACTAAAATCAGTTTAGCCGAAAAACGCGGGATTAAACAAGGTATTAAGCAAGAAAAAATCCAAACTGTTATCAATTTCTTAAAACTAGGTGTCAATATTGAAACTATATCTAAAGGAACGGGACTAAGCCCGGAACAGATACATGAAATACAGAAAACCTCTTTATAAATAGCATAAATAACGACAAAACCTCGAGAAATATTAATACATCTCGAGGTTTTTTAATATAAAATTAAAATAAATTTTCATCATCACTATCAATTTGCTCTGCACAATACTGACTGTAGCTGACAAACCATATTTCCGCTACTACGAAAAATCCAAGCATGGATTCATAACCGGCTCCCTCCAGTTTCGCCGGCAATGATATCGTCGTTACATAGATACTTTCCGTGCTGAGACTTGCCAGTTTGTTGCTTTTCAGATGCGTGAATGAAATGAGTGGTATCCCTTGAGCATGCAGCTTCTGTGCAAATTCCACCACGCGTTCTGATTCACCGGTTAGTGATACAATAATGAACAAATCATCTTTCGTTGCATGCTGCAATGTCGTTCTGAACTCATCCGAGCCTTTAATTTCATACATATATACATTACAATTTACAAACAAACGCAAAAGTTCATTGCCTACATTTTTCTGCACATGACCGGAAGAATAGATAAATATTCTTTTAGCATTATACAGCAATTTGTTTATACGCGTGAAATTCTGTTTTGCCACTTCTTCACCCACTTTTTGGCAAAGATTTATCGAAGCTTGCGCAATATCGACAGACGGCTGTTCCCATGCCTGACTTATCTGCATTTTAAGCATCATTTTTAAATCACTGAACCCATCAAGCCCCAGTTTTTTCGCAAAACGAAGTACCGTGGTTCGCGAAACATTGCAGGCATCGGCTATATCGTAAATGGAAATATAGCAGCATTCCTTTTTATGCGCATAAATATACCGCCAAACAATCAAATCCGTAGGATTTAATTTTGACAGATTATTATTTACCAAATCTTCCAGTAACATAAATATTTACCCCTTTTAAATAAAAATCTCTAACTGATTTCTTATATTAATCGCTTTTCATATTTTTTGTCAAATAAATAAAAAGAGCGTGCCAACTACACGCTCTTTAGTAAGGTTTCCATAACTTTATATTTTTCCGGATGTTTCCAGTACAGTTTTTCACAATGCGGACAGCAGAATTTTCTGCGTTTATCTCTTTCATCCGTAACTTCAACTATTTTATGACAATTTTTACAAGTAAATTTGCGTATAACCGAAGTATTTACATCATTTTCCCATTTTATAATACGGCTTTTATCATAATAAACTGATTTATGATGTATTTTGCGGCAATGCACGCTGCAATAAATATGATGCTTTCCCTTAGCTTCAAAAATTTTATGACATACAGGACATATTTTCTCCATTTATACCACGCTGCTTTAATTATATTTTAATCCAATGTACTATACTTAAATTATCTCTATCAGAAACACACCTTATTTCATTTATCACCATTACTAATATAAATAAAATTCTTCTCCTAACATCCATTTATAAAAAATAAGCGACAGATAGATATTTTCTGTCGCTTATTTTTTCTTTAATTATTGCTGTGTATTAGTACGAACACGTTCAATAGTAGGATTTCCATCTTTATCCTTGGCTATGACATCTACACGGATTAATTTTAATTCCGGCTCAAATTCTGTTATCATACGTTTATCGACATTTACGCCTTTTTGCAATGCACGATAAGTAATAGCTGCAAATTCGTACCTAGTCATCATACGGTCACCGCTAAATGTTCCGTCAGGATAACCATCAATAATACCCAGTCTTGCAAGTTCTTTCACATACTCATATGCCCAATGGTTTTCTGGCACATCTGGGAAGAATTTATCCATATTAATTTCCGATTGCGGTACCATACCCTGCTGTATCATCAGCGCTTCAAGTTTTGCCACTTTATCACGCAAAGAAATAATTTCTTTTGCCATAGATACGCGATTGTTCGATACATGGTTTTTCTGACCGAGTTTGAAACTTACGCCGACATTGACCATGTTTTCATCGTTACCGACAGTACCGCCGAGGCTGAACAGCGTATCTTCATTCGGCTGATAGAATGCACCTACTGCCGCCGCATTTTCGCCGCGGTAATTACCATAACCTACAGCAAAGCTCAATTTATCGTCTGGGTCGAAATCAAGCGGATGAAGAGCTGCGAGAGCTGCCGCACCTGCACCGACTTTACTGATACGATTATCCAGATTATTTATGCGATTACCCATATTCTGCTGCATATCATAGAGCTGGCCGCCATTTACCGCATCCATCGAGCCCTGTTCCACTCTGCCCGGTGCAACATTATGAATGGAAGTTCCTTCTTCACCACCAAGTGTTATGTTACCCTTATCAATAGAACCGTCTTCATTGCGATCATACTGAACAGTTCCCTGCATAGCACCGTGAAGCTGACCTTCCGTTGCCGCATTGGAAGAATTTTCATATTCATTATTGTTGTATTTATTCCAATCCCATTTTGTATTGGACAAGCCGCCGATTGTTCCGGAAGTCTTTCCGTCTTCACCAACACCGTTTATCGTGATATTGCCGGCGGAAATAGAGCCTGTTGCACTGATATTACCATTATCGCCGTCCAAATGAACGTTATTGCCGTCTTTATCACCTAATGTAATATCATCTTTCAGGGAAACTTCATAATTTACGCCGCCGTTGGAGTTTAATTCATCCGACTGAGTTACTGAAATATTATCACTGCCACTGACGGATGTATGTTTGCCTGCTTCTGCCGCCGCATTATTAATTGCCGCATCTAAATCGCCAATAGCTTCC
This sequence comes from uncultured Megamonas sp., assembly GCA_900554895.1. Classification (GTDB taxonomy): domain Bacteria; phylum Bacillota; class Negativicutes; order Selenomonadales; family Selenomonadaceae; genus Megamonas; species Megamonas gallistercoris. The sequence goes on from USIX01000171.1 coordinate 4,374, forward strand.
GTTACACTGTCACCTGCAGTAACATAATTCAAATTGCTATTATCATCATGTTTATAATTCAAATCGCCGACTTTATCGTCCAAGTTATTAACAGCGTCCACTACGGACGTTTCACTGCCATCTTCATTTTTTAAATCATTATGGATTTTCGTGATATCGCCTACATCAGTTGCCGAAGCAACATCTTTAATAACTGTTTCGCCGACAAGGTTACCTTGATTATCTACAACTTCCAGTTTAACTTCATTTTTATCTCTGTCTACAGCGTAATCTTTATTGTAGTTCAAATGCTGGTCATTTTTCGTAACTTCCGCTTTGGCAATATCGAGCTGATCATTGAGATAATCAACGTTTACAGCCGCACTGCCGAGAACTTTGCCGTTTTCATCTCTTATATTGCCGGCATAAGCAACATTAGTAAGCTCCGTGCCGCCTCTTTTATTAATAT
>USIX01000172.1 GCA_900554895.1 uncultured Megamonas sp.
TACGACCGATCGGTTAACAGCCGATTGCTCTACCGACTGAGCTATCGAGGAATGTCATCGCCAACGCAAATTATTATAATACAATATAGAGTTTGTTGTCAACAGTTTTTTTTACTTTTTTTTAGAAAAAATTTTATAAGTTCTTTTTCTGTTATGGGAAGAGACCGTCTATGTAATAAATAGCATAGACGGTGCCGATTATTCTAAGAAATCTTTTAGCTTTTTACTGCGGCTCGGATGACGCAGCTTACGAAGAGCTTTGGCTTCAATCTGACGGATACGTTCACGTGTTACGCCAAAATTCTGGCCGACTTCCTCCAGAGTACGGGCGCGGCCGTCATCAAGACCGAAGCGCAGGCGCAAAACTTTTTCTTCGCGTTCCGTGAGTGTGTCCAATACATCTTCCAGCTGTTCTTTCAAAAGAACAAATGATGCAGCTTCCGCCGGTGCCGGAGCATCGTGGTCTTCAATGAAATCGCCGAGATGGGAGTCTTCTTCCTCGCCGATTGGTGTTTCCAAAGATACCGGTTCTTGAGCGATTTTCATTATTTCACGTACTCTGTCAACACTGACATTCATTTCTTTAGCAATTTCTTCCGGGGTTGGTTCGCGACCGAGTGATTGCAGTAACTGACGCGAAACGCGGATTAATTTGTTGATGGTTTCAACCATATGCACCGGAATACGAATTGTACGAGCCTGGTCTGCAATAGCACGTGTTATTGCCTGGCGTATCCACCATGTGGCATACGTACTGAATTTATACCCTTTGTTATAATCGAATTTTTCTACGGCTTTGATAAGACCGAGATTGCCTTCTTGGATTAGGTCCAGAAACAGCATGCCGCGTCCTACATAGCGTTTGGCAATGCTGACTACAAGACGAAGATTGGCTTCAGCAAGGCGTTTTTGCGCTTCTAAGTCGCCTTCTTCCATGCGTTTGGCGAGCTTAATCTCTTCATCTGCGGATAGTAAAGGCACGCGACCGATTTCCTTGAGATACATTCTTACAGGGTCATCAATATTAATGCCTTCTGGAATACTGAGGTCGATATCAATATCGTCTTCATCTTTGATATCAGAAGTATCATCTTCTGGCCCAATATCGCTGCCATTATCAATGATGTCAATACCGCGTTTGGTAAAAGTATCATATAATTCGTCGATTTCATCCGGACTCATATCAACTGATTGCAGTGATTCCATGATTTCGTTATACGTTAAAACGCCGGTTTTTTTACCTTTATCCAATAATTTACTTATTGCATCCAAGCTAGCAGCGGAACTAGCTGTGTTTGTATCTTTAACGGCTTTGACGGTTTTTTTTGTTTGAGCCATTATTTGCATGCCTCCTTCAAAATAGTAATCATATAATTATAAAACAAATATAAGATTTTTTCTATAGATTATCCAACTGGGTTCGCAATTGCTGGGCAATTTTCAGTTCATCAATAAATCTGCTGTCACCGTTGCGCTGCAGCTGGTCAGCTAAAAGACGATGCTTTTCATAATTGGTGCTGAGATGATACCGGTGCAGAAGCTTTAAACAATCAGCAGTGAATTGCATATCATTGTCGGCGGGCGTTTCTTCTACCAGACAGTGTGACAATTCGCTGTAGGCTTCATCACTCAGTTTTTCAGCGGCGTCGATATCGGTGCAGACAAGATTGGCTTGATGATTTTGCGACATATATGCAAGAATTTCGCAATGCTGTTTATTAGGAAATTCTTGTGCAGGAACTACGCTTAATACATAATCCAAAACACCGTTTTCATACCATGATTTTTTTATCAGACAGCGTCCGGCACGTGTAAGTGCATCTTGTTTGTCTGGTATGATTTTTCGTGTATTATTCATGTTGGCGTGGTTTGCATCCGTGTAGGTTTTTATTGAATTCTGCCGTTGCAGGTCACTGCGGATAACGCCTTCATCTATACCCAATACATTGGATATGCGAATAATATATTCATTGCGTTCAACAGCGTTTGATATATTTGCTAAAAGCGGCATTAACTGATTTACGGCGGATAATTTGCCTTCTAGCGTATTGCCGTCTACATTTTTTAAAACGTAATGCAACTGAAATTCCATAAGCGGCAGAGCTTTGTCGATTAAAGCGTAAAAGGCTTTGGCACCGTGTTTTTTGACAAACTCATCAGGGTCCTTGCCGTCCGGAATGGAAATGACACGGACATTGGCGCCGTTACTGGAAGCAATAGCGAGTGCTCTCATTGTGGCATTCTGTCCGGCATTGTCACTGTCGTAACAGAAGTAAATATTGGAACTAAAGCGCAGGATTTTGCGACATTGCTGAAGCGTAAAGGCGGTACCGAGAGAAGCAACAGCATTAGTGATGCCGTAGCTGTGAAGCGAAATAGCATCCATATATCCTTCGACAACAATAGCAAAATCTTTTTCTTTTATAGCTTTCTGTGCCAAATTCAGGCCAAAGAGCAGATAGCGTTTATTAAAAATAATCGTTTCAGGCGAATTCAGATATTTAGGCGAGTCATTATTGCTAATAATGCGTCCGCCGAAACCTACGATATGACCGTGTTCATCAGCGATAGGTATTATTACGCGATTGCGGAAGCGGTCATATGCCTTGCCTGTATCTTTTATTGTAATCAGACCGGAACGAGCTAAAAGCTCTTTTGAAATACCTCTTTTCAGAAAAGACGTATATAATTTATCCCAAAGATTAGGAGCGTAGCCTAATTTAAATTGTTCGATGATGTTTGAGTTTATTTGGCGAGTGGAAAAATAATCGCGACCGGGAGCACCGAGACCTGTTTTAGTTAAACAGTTATGAAAAAAAGAACCTGCCAATTCATGTATTTTAAGCAATTCATTGCGTTCTTGCTCTTCCGCCACCTCGCGTGCATTTTTGCGATAAGTAGGAATGGGAATATTTAATCTTTGCGCCTGCAATTTGATGGCCTCGTAATAAGATACATTTTCAATTAATGATAAAAATTTAAATACATTACCACCTGCATGGCAGCCAAAGCAATAAAAAAATCCCTGATGCGGAACTACAGAAAAGGAAGGTGTTTTTTCATTGTGAAATGGACAGCAGCCCCAATATCGATTACCTTTTTTCTTCAGATGAACATAACTTGAGATAACAGCCAGGATATCCGAAGAAGAACGTACCCGCTCAACAAAATCGTCATGCACACTGGTTGTGCTCATATAACTCACCTTTCAATAAAAAGCTGCTAATTTTATTAATTTATTTACGGCATAACATACATATATTCTACTAGGGTTAATAAAAATCCTTCTTTTTTTTTATGTGATGAAAAATTTTTTATAGATTTACAGAAATACAATTTTATAACTATATATTCCATATTTAGCGTTAAATATCCTGCATTATAAATACACTTTATAGTAGTTATTGTATTTTTAGTGAGGATTTGCTATGATGAATGAGATAAAATTAAAAATGAGGGATTTTCGTGAAAGTGAGAAAGGAACGTATTCCTGCCATAGAATATATGCGCGGAATATCCATGCTCGGTGTAGTCGGCATTCATGTCGGTTCGCAGTATTTGGTGAATAATCCAACGCCTAATTTACAAATGCTGGCTTTGTATGAAATTGTAACCCGTTTTGCTGTACCGATTTTTTTCTTTATTTCAGCATTCGGTTTATTTTATAATTTAGATTTAAAAGAGAAATTTTCATATAAATCTTTTATGCAACGCAGATTTAAAACGGTACTCATACCGTATCTCGTCTGGTCGGCATTTTATATTATACATTATACGCTGACGCATCATACGCTTATTTTACTGCACCCGTTAAACTTAATTGGTATTTTGTTTTTCGGTATGGCGTGTTATCAGTTATATTTTATGATTTTACTCGTCTGGTTCTACGCTTTGATGCCGTTATGGATATTTATGGTAAGGCGGATGAATTTGTATTGGTTCATCATTTTGTTTATAGTGCAGATGGCATTTGACTATTATTCTAGTTTCATTATGAACCCGTACGGTATTCAAAATGAGTTTATTAAGGCGATTTTCATGTACCGGTTGAATTACTGGGTAGTGCATTATGTTTTCATTTTTGTATTAGGCGGCTACATAGCAGTTCATTATGACAGATTTAAGCTGTTTATGCAAGAAAAACTTAATTCTATCCGTTTATTCGGTTTAGTCAGCCTTATCGGCATGATAGGCTATTACTATTATTGTATTTATATAAACGACTGTTCGCCGGAAGCAGCGATAAATACGGCTCACCAGCTGTCGCCTGCCGGTCTTATTTATACACTCGGTGCTACGATATTTCTGTTTGCTGAATTTCAATACGGAATTTTGTCGCGATTGGGCACAAAGGTATTCTCAGTTTTGGGAAGGCATTCGTATTTTGTTTATCTGGCGCATCCTGTGGCGATAACATATTTGGCATTGTTTATGGCAAAATTCAATATAGTGATGACAGCCGTTCATTCCATGATTTTTTATTTGGCTGTTGTCATTCTTACACTTATTGCGGCTATTATCATCCGCAGGTTCAGTGAAGAGAAATGTCCGATTATCAATCAGCTGACAATCGGTGTTTATAAGAAAAAATAAAGAAAGGCTGTTACATTAAAAAATTTTAGTGTAACAGCCTTTTATATATAATTTTTATTTTTGGTTTAAAATTTTTATTTACCGTTTTCTTTGCCTTTAAAGAAATCAGTTTAAAGAAAGTGCCGGTGCGGCACAATATAATATAAAAAGATTTATTTCCTAATTTATACTTATATTGCGCCGGGCAATTTTTCTTTGATGGCACAAAGAAAAGTTGCCGAAAA
>USIX01000173.1 GCA_900554895.1 uncultured Megamonas sp.
CCGGCACTCTTAAAAATTTTTTCTTTAAGTTCGTTTTCTTTAAAATCAAAGAAAATGACAAATAGAAATTTTGTGATAAGGAAGTAATGTAATGATACAAAGAAAAAAAACTCGCCAGATTGCTATCGGTAATGTGAAAATCGGCGGCGGGGCGCCTATTTCGGTGCAGTCGATGACGAATACGAAAACGACGGATACAAAAGCTACTGTGGCTCAGATAAAAGCACTTGAGGCGGCAGGCTGTGATATTGTGCGTCTGGCGGTGCCGGATATGGCGGCAGCAGAAAATATCGCCAATATAAAAAAACAGGTTGATGTACCGCTTGTTGCCGATATTCATTTTGATTACAGGCTGGCACTTAAAGCGATTGAACAGGGAATTGATGCACTGCGTATAAATCCGGGCAATATCGGTGATGAAGCTAGAGTAAAAGCCGTAGTGGAAGCGGCGAAAATGAAGCGTATACCGATACGTATCGGTGTAAATGCAGGTTCGCTTGATAAGAAACTGTTGGTAAAATACGGTAAGGTTACAGCTGAAGCCTTGGTGGAAAGTGCTATGGAACATGTGCATATTTTGGAGAAACTGGATTTTCACGATATAAAAATATCTCTTAAAGCACATGATGTGCCACTTACACTGGATGCGTACCGTTTGATGAGTGAAACGGTTGATTATCCGCTGCATCTTGGTATCACGGAAGCGGGAACGGTCAATACAGGCATTATAAAATCGGCTGTCGGTATAGGTGCGCTTTTGGCAGAAGGTATCGGTGACACGTTCCGTATTTCACTGACAGGTGATCCGGTAAATGAAGTTAAGGTAGCCAATGAGATTTTGAAGGCACTGGGTCTTAAAGAATATGGACCGACGCTTATTTCCTGCCCTACCTGCGGCCGTTGTAATATTGATTTGCCTAGTATTGCTGCACAAGTGGAAAAACGGCTGGAAAATGTAAAAAAACCGGTGAAAGTGGCTGTTATGGGTTGTGTAGTAAACGGGCCGGGCGAAGCGCGCGATGCGGATATCGGCATTGCAGGCGGTAAAGGTGAAGGCCTGGTATTCCGCAAAGGGGAAATCATCGGCAAAGTGCCGGAGGACGAACTTATCGATGCGCTTTTTGCCGAACTGGATAAAATTGTATAATCATTATTATGCCAGTACAATACGTTATATTTATTGACTGTTGAGATTTAGGTGTATGATATTATATGATACACAATTAAAAGAAAGAGCATAAATTATTTGTTATAAAAAATATGTTTGTTTCAAATATAAAAGGCACCTGCTGTAAAACAGGTGCCTTTAAATTTTTTATGAAAGTTAAGGCAATAAAAAAGGCTGCCAAATATGACAGCCTCCATTTGAGCCGGCGTACTTAGCATACGCTTAATGGCATTCATCGCATCTCAAATGTAAACAGTGTATAAAGTTTTAATACCTGTAATTTAATTATATAAATGCTTCAGGGAAAAGTCAAGCACAGATGATTGGGAATATTGCGCAGTTGACTTTTCTTATATTTATATGAACAGTAAATGCGGTTGGCGAGAATATCGCATGCCTGTATCATATAGTTAACTTTGGAGTCACAGTATGACAGATGAACGTTGACTTCTCCCTTGAATAAAGGAGCATGAATGCGGCTGTAATTATAATTTATAATGCCGAACTGCAATTCTTCTTTAAGTGCTTCACGCAGACCGTAAATTCCGTCGGTGGTGGCAAACTGTTCATCGATATAGATAAAGACTGAAATATCATCATGCGGATTTAAAATGTTTTTTTCGATTAATCTGTCGATTTCCGTCTGTATTATTATCTTTAAAATATAATCTTTGTAGCGGCAGATAGAATGGGAAGAGTAGAGAATTTTGTCATACGTTTTGGCAATATCCACTACGAGCGCAAGACTGTTTTCATTACGAAGAACATTATACAGAGCGCGTTTGTATTTGGGACGGAGACGGCAGGCTTTCAGTTCGCGGGAAGTTCTCAAGGCTTTTTGAATTTGTTTTACCAAATTGGTATAACGAACCCGCGCACTGTCGATATCCTTGCGGGAAGTAAAGACATATCCGGCATAAACGAATTTGCTGACATCATTGGAAATGTGCAGGGTACCGGAGTCATCGAAAAAGAAAAAAATATTTTGCATGATAGTGTCGGTTCCTTAACTGAGGTACTGCTGGCGGCAGGCACTGATGGTGCCGATAGCTACAATCCAAAGCAGGAAGATAAAAGCGGATACGAAAAAGCGTTTTTTGCGCCAGAAATATTTTCCGGAAAACCAGGCAATCCATGTAATGATAACGGCTAAAACGATAAGTAAGGTACTCATAAAAAAATCAACTCATTTCTTAAATTTTCGATTAAATAGATAAGATATTTATTCTATTTTATAGGCTAAAATACCTGCTGAAAATATTTATTAAGTATAAAATATTTGACAAATGGCGACTTAATAGTGATAATAATAAAATATATGCGGTAACTTGTTGTGCTGGTAAAATATCCAGCCTGTAGGTGGTACGATATTTTATATTTATTTGATGTTGGCATATAACTTTACTGAATATAGGATATTGTACTGCTTGAAAAATTGACTAGCATAGCAGGTATGCGGTAATGTATTGTTATGAGTTGATTTTATTTTAATGTAGGAAAGAATAAAATGAAAAATATCTATTGGGCAGCTTTACATTTAGTGCCGCGCATCGGTAACAGAACTCTCCGGCATTTAAGTGATTATTTCGGTGATGGCGAAACGGTGTGGACGGCAGATGAAAAAATTTTAGCGCAGAGCAAATGTTTGACGGAAAAGATGTTGTCTGAATTAATAGAATTCAGACGTAGTTTTTCACTGCAGCATTTGGAAAAAGAATTTATGCGTCATAATGTAAAAATCTGTGTTGAAACGGATGAAAATTATCCGACAGGTCTGAAAGAAATTTTCGACCCGCCGTTTATACTGTATTATCGGGGAATGCTTAAACAGGCGGAAAACTGTATCGGTATTGTGGGTGCACGGGCCTGCACACCGTACGGAATGCAGATTGCACAGAGTATAGCTTCTCAACTGGCTAAAGCTGGTTTCACGATAGTGAGCGGTGCTGCCAAAGGAATAGATACGAATGCTCATATCGGTGCCTTGAAGACGGGGCGAACCATTGCCGTGCTGGGGTGCGGTCTGGATATAGCCTATCCTCAGGAAAACAAACAACTCTTACTGGATATTGCAAAAACGGGAGCGGTCATTTCTGAACTGCCGCTGGGCACACCGCCGACGCCGGGAAATTTTCCAGCGAGAAATCGTATTATTACGGGATTATCTCGAGGTGTTCTGGTGGTGGAAGCTGCGAAAAAAAGCGGTTCACTTATAACGGCGGAATTGGCGCTGAGTGAAGGAAGAGATGTTTTCGCTGTACCGGGAAATATTTATTCCATTAAAAGTCAGGGCTGTCATAAACTAATTCAGCAGGGGGCAAAACTTGTTATGTCAGCGCAGGATATAATGGACGAGTACCATTCATTCGTTGTAAAATCGGATAAAGAAGCCGAGTTGCCCACTATGACGGCACAAGAGAAGGCTATTTACGATTATCTTTCACTGACAGAACCGAAATGCACAGATGAAATAATATATAAACTCAGAATAGATGTTTCCAATATCGCTTTCATTTTATTGCAAATGAAAATAAAGGGACTGATAAAAGAAACGAGTCCTAATTTTTATATACGACAACAGAGGTGCGTTGAATGAACAAAAAAACGCTAGTGGTGGTAGAATCTCCAACAAAAGCAAAGACAATTGAAAAATATTTAGGCAACAAAAAATATACGGTAATGGCTTCTATGGGTCATTTGCGCGATTTGCCAAAAAGTCAGTTCGGTATAGATGTGGAACATGATTTTGCGCCTAAATACATCAATATCCGCGGCAAGGGCGATTTAATCAAAGCTTTGAAAAAAGAGGCCAAAAAATCGGAAAAAATATATCTGGCGTCCGACCCTGACCGTGAAGGAGAAGCTATTGCGTGGCATTTAGCATATATTTTGGGTATTGACGAACATGAAAAATGCCGTATTGTATTTAATGAAATAACGAAGCCTGCCATTCAGGAGGCAGTAAAAAATCCGAAAGTAATCAATATCGACAGAGTGGATGCACAACAGGCACGCCGTATGCTTGACCGTATCGTAGGCTATAAGCTCAGTCCGCTTTTGTGGAAAAAAATCCGCAAAGGATTAAGTGCCGGCCGTGTACAGTCTGTCACGGTAAAGATGATTTGCGACAGGGAAAAGGAAATCCAGAAGTTCAAATCAGAAGAATACTGGACGGTTAATTTCAAATTTAAGAAAAAACCGCGTTCCAATATGTTTGCGGCGGAACTTATCGCTATTGACGACAAGAAACTGATGATATCGGCAAAAAAAGAGGATATTAAAATCGCTTCTAAAACGCAGGCGGACGAAATCTGCGCCGATATGGAAAATATCGATTTTAAAATTACGGAAATCAAAAAACGTCAAAGACAGCGCAAAGCTCCTGCTCCGTTTACGACGAGCAGTCTGCAGCAGGATGCAGCACGCAAGCTCGGTTTTACTTCACGCAAAACGATGATGGTTGCGCAGCAGCTTTATGAAGGTATCGGTCTCGGCAGAAAAGGGCCAACCGGTCTCAAGCCGTAGCTGGAGAACATAAAATGGGTACTGGTGATTTGGCTTTCGCTTAT
>USIX01000174.1 GCA_900554895.1 uncultured Megamonas sp.
GTTTTTAAACGTTACAGATAAAAATTTTTCTTTTTAAAGTGAAAATCTCTAGTGGGCTGCGAATTTAAGAGTTTCTTTTTCGACAACTTTTCTTTGCATTCAAAAAAAAATTGCCCAGCGCAATATAAATATAAATTAGGAAATATTTCTTTTCATATTATATTGTGCTGAACCGGCACTTTCCTTAAATTAGTTTTCCTATTTTTCTTTGCGTCAAAGAAAAATGAACAATAATCATTTGTTAGTTGCAAATAAAGTATTGGCCATTCTCGTTTTTATGCTTAAATGCTGTTGTAAATATAAAAAGGCATTTTCCACTTTTTCAGGAATATCCACATGAGCGATGAAATTTCTGCCGTGCGGCCCGTAACCCTCACTGTCATCTTTGAGACGCGGTATTTCTCCCATCAAAAGTTCAATATATCTGTCTTTATCCCACATCCCCCACAAATTATTGTCCTCAATTACAAAATCATCATCTTTTTCTTTGAAATACGCCCTGTATCCGGCAAAATTTATCAGTTTTACATCAGATTTAACATATTTTCGAAAACCTGCCTCCATACGGCACTGCATAGTTGCATCCTGTATAAATGCAATGGATTTTGCTTTTATACCGAGTTGTTTTTCCAGAGCAAGTACATTTGTAACATTGTTGCCGCAGTTCGTCGACTTTGTTTCCAAAATACAGTCCGTCATATTGTATTTCTGTCTTAAATACTCATACATAATTTCCGCTTCACTTTTACCTTTCACATCATAGCCCGCCAAAAACGGCTGCATTTTACAGCGCAGCGTATCCGTCGTATGTCCCGCTCCGCCTGCTATCATGTAATTTCTGGCAAAATTATCCGTGTATGCTCTGTAAAAAACTTCACACCCTTCGGGAATACAGCCACCGAACAGAACGAGCACATCAACCTGCTTTATTCCGTATTTTTCCTGCAGAGCCGCCTGCGTCACTTTCTCCAAATCCCTTTTTGCCAGAAAATCCACCAGAATATTTAAATTTTCAACTATCACTGCTGTTTTCCGTTTTTCCATATTATCACTGCCTTTCATTTTATTATATTCATTTTAACAAACATTATATTCATTTTTCTTTAAAATTCAAAGAAAAACGAATATCTCACGCTTGACATGAATACATCTGTTGATTATAATGATGATACACTCAATAAATAAAAAGTGATGCGAAAGACACGATTATAAAAACCTTGTTTTCAGAGAGAGAGGCGTTCGGTGCGAGCCTTTTAAACATCTTTTATAATTACCACTTTCAAACTGCACGGCTGAAATAACAGTATGCCCTGCCGGAGAGTATCCGTTATCATTTCAAGTTGGTTATATTATATAACAAACAGGGTGGAACCGCGAAGTTATAGCCTCGTCCCTTTCGGGATGGGGCTTTTTTATTTTTTAGGAGGTTATTTATAATGGCAAAAATTACTTTAAAAGACGGTGCTGTTCGTGAAGTGGAAAACGGCACTAGCGTTCTTGATTTTGTAAAAAACCTGAGCAATTCTCTGGCAAAAAAAGCACTTGCCTGCAAAATTGACGGTGAAACAAAAGATTTAACAACTGTTATTGATGGCGACCATCAGATTGATATACTGACATTTGAAGATGCCGACGGCCGCTGGGCACTGCGCCACAGTGCAGCTCATATCATGGCGCAGGCTGTAAAACGCCTTTACGGTGATAAAAACGTGAAACTTGCCATCGGTCCTGCTATCGACAACGGTTTCTACTATGACTTCGACATGGAGCATCAGCTCAATAACGAAGATTTGCTAAAAATCGAAAAAGAAATGAAAAAAATCGTTAAGGAAAATCTGCCGATTGTCCGCAAAGAAGTTACACGCCAGGAAGCACTCGACTATTTTAATGCTGAAGGCGAAACGTATAAAATCGAATTAATCAATGACCTGCCGGAAGACTCCATGATTACTATGTACACGCAGGGTGAATTCACCGACCTGTGCGCCGGTCCGCACGTTGTTTCAACCGGCAAAGTAAAAGCACTGAAACTGCAGTCCGTAGCCGGTGCTTACTGGCGCGGCAATGAAAAAAACAAAATGCTCCAGCGCATTTACGGTACGGCATTTGAAAAACAGGCCGACCTTGACGCATATTTGAAAATGCTCGAAGAAGCTGCTAAACGCGACCACCGCAAATTAGGCAGAGAACTCGACCTGTTCAGTCTGCATGAAGAAGGTCCGGGCTTCCCGTTCTTCCATCCAAACGGTATGGTAATCAGAAACGAACTCATCAACTACTGGCGTGAAGTTCACCGCAAATTCGGTTATCAGGAAATCAAAACACCGATGATTTTAAACCGCAAACTCTGGGAAACTTCCGGTCATTGGGACCATTATAAAGAAAATATGTATTTCACAAAAATCGACGATGAAGACTACGCTATCAAACCGATGAACTGCCCGGGCGGTATGCTCGTTTATCTTACTCAGCAGCACAGCTACCGTGACCTGCCGCTGCGTCTCGGCGAACTCGGTCTTGTACATCGCCATGAACTTTCCGGTGCCCTGCACGGCTTAATGCGTGTACGCAACTTCACGCAGGATGATGCGCATATCTTCATGCTCCCGTCCCAGATTGAAGATGAAATCCAGAAAACAATCGACCTGTTCGACCAGGTTTACAGCACTTTCGGTCTGACTTACCATGCCGAACTCAGCACACGTCCTGATGACTCCATGGGTTCCGATGAAATCTGGGAACAGGCTACGAATGCCCTGAAAAATGCACTTGAACACCGCGGCCTGAAATATGTAATCAATGAAGGCGACGGCGCATTCTACGGCCCGAAAATCGATTTCCATCTGACTGACTCCATAGGACGTACTTGGCAGTGCGGTACAATCCAGCTCGATATGCTCATGCCGGAAAAATTCGACCTCACTTATATCGGTGAAGACGGTCAAAAACATCGCCCTGTCATGATACACCGCGTTGTATACGGCAGTATCGAACGCTTTATCGGCATTCTGATTGAAAACTATGCCGGTGCATTCCCTGCTTGGCTCGCTCCTGTTCAGGTAAAAATTCTGCCAATCAGCGACAAATATGCAGACTATGCTCATGAAATCAAACGTAAAATGTTCGACCTCGGCATCCGCGTGGAAGTTGACGACAGAAATGAAAAAATCGGCTATAAAATCCGTGAAGCCCAGGTTAAGAAAATCCCTTACAGCATAATCGTCGGCGAAAGTGAAATGGAAAATAAAAATATCTCCGTACGCAAACGCCGCGAAAAAGATACTGTAACTATGGATACAGATACGTTTATCAGCAATCTTCTTGAAGAAATCAGAACAAAAGCACAGTAAATTAATATTATATAAAAAGAAACTGTCACAAATTTTATGTGACAGTTTCTTTTTTTGTATCATCATTATTATACATGTGCACGGCGGGCAAAATCGCTGAAGCGGAATTTATCCGGCCGGTGGCGTGAAATGGTGTACTGAAACAATGTCGTATCTTCTAAAAATACGAATGACGCTATATTCACCACCATATCATAATTTTTCAAATCCAATAGTTCCCTATCTTTAACGGATATTGACTGGCATGTTATCTCTTTTTTTGCATAGCCGATTTTCAGCTGCATATCGTTTTCAATATACTCGTATAATGAATTCTGAGCAATTTTTTCATCCATATACGGCACAATGTCGGCATTTAAAATATCCGTATCGAGAATAACGGCTTCACCGCCGATTTTGCGGACACGTTCTATATACCAGACTTTTGTCGCACTGCTCTCCAGTAAAAGCAGTTTTTTCATCTCTTCGTCCGGTTCGATACATTCACAGCAGTTCACAACCGTTTCCACTTCACCCGGCATCGTATTTGCCAGTTCTTTAAAACTGATAAGTCCTGATACGGGAAAATTAAACCGCGTTATATCCAGTACAATCGAACCTTTACCCTGAGATTTCTGAATATAACCGTTCTGGGACAGCATTAATAATGCTTTACGCACCGTATCGCGCGAGGCTTTATAATAATCCCGCAGATAAAATTCGCTCGGCAGCAGCTCTCCCGCTTTTATCTTGTGGGTTTCAATCATATTGAGCAAATCCTGATAAATTGCTTCGTATTTTTTCACTCATTCTTCCTCCTTTGCCTGTTTTGTTTCGGCAGACGGCTTTTCAATCAGTATTTTCAAAGCTTTTGTTACGACCTGAAGCAGTCTGTCCTTATTGAGCTTCGTAATTTTTATCTGTATGCTGTTTTGTCCCGGCAGCATTTTCATCAATACCCCGAACTGTGCTTTCAGCTTAATTATATTTTCCGGTCTGATATCCGGCTCGTCCGTCATGGCAAATTCCACAAAATTCGTTTTTTCCGTAATGGATTTTATACCTAATTCACGTGCATAATTTTTGATACGGGCAATCTGCATGAGTTTTTTCACCGGCTCGGTCATTTCACCGAAGCGGTCGACAAGTTCCTCTTCAAGATGAACAGTGTGTTCTTCATTGCGGATTGCGGCAATACGCTGGTATACTTCGATTTTATTCGTCGCATCGCTGATATAGCCTCCGTCAAGATACGCATCCGTTTTAAGCTCGATAACCGGTTCCACTTTTTCTTTCGGCGGCTGCCCCGTTTTTATCGTTTCAACGGCTTCTTCCAGCAGACGGCAGTACATTTCAAAACCGACGCTTGATATATGACCGTGCTGCT
>USIX01000175.1 GCA_900554895.1 uncultured Megamonas sp.
AGCGAAACATTAAAAGGTTTTTTCTTTTTGGGTTCATTTTTCTTTTGACCTTTCATACACTGGAAGCATACGATAATGTGCGTATAATTCAAGGTGATATTTTAAAAGTAAATATTGTTGAAATCATGGGCAGCGGTCCGTTTAAAGTAGTGGCAAATCTGCCGTATTATATAACGACACCTATTATCATGGCACTGCTGGAAAAACATCTGCCGATTACGGATATTGTCGTAATGGTGCAAAAAGAGGTGGCGCAGCGCATGGCGGCAAATCCGGGCAGTAAAACATACGGTGCTCTGTCTGTAGCCGTACAGTATTATACAATTCCAAAAATCGCTCTTTATGTGCCACCGCGTTCTTTTATGCCGCCGCCGGAAGTTGACTCCGTCGTTGTCAATTGTAAGGTTCGTCCGCAGCCTGCTGTTGATTTAATCGACGAAAAAATGTTTTTCCGTGTCGTAAAGGCAGCTTTCGGACAGCGTCGTAAAACTCTAAACAATGCTTTAAAATCAATGGGCGTAGACAAAAATACCATTGCAGATATTCTGACTCGAGCTGGTATAGAACCATCGCGCCGCGGTGAAACGCTAACAATGGAGGAATTCGCCGCCATCAGCAATATTTTAAGTCAAGCGACTATGGAGAAATAAAATGCAGAAACTTGTTTCATGGAATGTAAACGGATTAAGAGCCTGTATGAATAAGGGCTTTATGGATACTTTCAATATATTTAACGCTGATGTCTTCTGTCTGCAGGAAACAAAGATGCAGCCCCATCAACTGGAACTGAACCTTCCGGGATATTATCAATACTGGAACAGTGCCGACAAAAAAGGTTATTCCGGTACGGCTGTTTTCACTAAACAGAAGCCTGTCAGCGAGTTTTACGGATTGGGCATGGATGAACATGACCACGAAGGCCGTGTAATTACACTTGAATTTGCCGCATACTATCTCGTCTGTGTCTATACGCCGAATTCCAAACGGGAGCTGGAACGCCTTAGCTACCGCATGATTTGGGAAGATGCTTTTCGTGCTTATGTACTGAAACTCAATAAAACAAAACCTGTTGTAATCTGCGGTGATTTAAATGTCGCTCACACGGAAATCGATTTGAAAAATCCGAAAACCAATCGTCGCAGTGCCGGTTTTACCGATGAAGAACGCGGTAAAATGACCGAGCTTCTGTCCGCCGGTTTTACGGATACATTCCGCTATCTGTATCCCGATAAAACAGGCATTTACAGCTGGTGGTCATATATGCGCAAAGCACGCGAAAACAACGCCGGATGGAGAATTGATTATTTTATCGTATCCAATGATTTGCAAAACAAAATAAAAGCAGCCGGTATTCATAATGAATTTTTCGGCAGCGACCACTGTCCCGTAAGTCTGGAACTGGATTTATAAAAAAGAACCTCGAAACTAGATTATATCTAATTTCGAGGTTCTTTTTTATGCTGTCATATTATGCGAAACAAGTCGTTCTTTTCGTGTTGTTTTAACTTTTAAAATTATAGCTATGATTAAACTTACAATAAACATGCCGGCAAATACATAAAGACAAAGCGCATAGCTCTGTGTTGTTTCACGAATAAAAGACAGAAGCAATGGCCCTGCAATGCCCGCCATTCCCCACGCCGTCAAAATTCTGCCGTGAATGGCGCTGAGCTGCTTCGTGCCGAACAGGTCGCTCAGATATGCCGGCATACAGGAAAACCCGCCGCCATAGCACGATACGATAATTAAAACGAGCAGCTGGAAGAAAAATGCGTCCGTCGTATTCGCCAAAGCGTAAAAAGCGAAAACTTCTATAAAGAAAAACAGTACATACGTATTTCTGCGACCAAGATAATCAGATACAGTCGACCATGCAATACGCCCGAAACCGTTAATCATTCCGATTACACCGACCATGGAAGCGGCAGCCAGCGGACTCATATTAACAACTTCCTGCGCCATCGGCGAAGCTACGGCAAGAAGACCGATACCGCATGTTATATTCGTGAAAAATACCCACCAGAGAGCGTAAAATTTCCAATCTTTCATTGCTTCACCGACAGTGTACTGTCTTACCGCCGGTTTCGCCGCTGCCGATTTTGCCGTGTTTAAAATATTAACCGTTTGCATCGGCGGTGCCAAATATGCCGAAGATGCACTCATAATGATTACATATACACAGCCTAAAATAAGAAAATTCGTTACAAGGCCGAAACTTACTGTAAGCATTTGCATTAACGGTCCGGCAATCAGACTGGCAAAACCGAAGCCCATGATGGCAAGCCCCGTAGCAAAACCGCGTTTTTCCGGAAAATACTTAACAAGCGTGGACACAGGTGTAATATAGCCGATACCAAGACCGATACCGCCGATTACGCCGTAGCATATATATAAAAGCGGCAGGCTGTGCAGATAAAGAGCCAGTGCCGTACCGAACATTCCGATACCGAAAAACGCCGTTGAAGTGAAACCGCTTATACGCGGACCGTATTTTTCCACAAATGTTCCCATAAATCCGGCAGACAACCCCAAAAATAAAATAGCCAGAGAAAAAGTCCATGTCGTTTCCTGCAGACTGAACCCCATCTGCTCCATAATCGGCTTGGTAAGCACACTCCATGCGTATACACTGCCGATACAGATATGAATTCCTACAGCCGATAAAGCGATAAGCCATCTGTTTTTCATGATAAATCTCCTTTACAAAATTAAACCTAAAAGAAAACTTACGCCAAACGGCAAAAAACCGCCTGAGCAAAGTTTTCTCTGCCCAGACGGTCGACTCTTCTCTGACTATGCGGTTCACGTGGTTAATTCCACTTAAAATCCGTCAGTTCCGCATTGCCTATTCAATTTATGCTTTTATTATAACAAATATTTAATATATGTCAACAGCAAAATTAATTTTATTTATATCATACTTCCATGATAATCGGCAAAATCATCGGACGGCGACGTGTTTTCTCATACAGATATCGCCCGATAGCTTCACGAATATCGTTTTTCAGCACAGACCATTCCGTGATATTATTTGCCAGACAATTTTCAATAGCCGCAGTTACGCGTTCTTTTGCCTCATCCATCAAAGCTTCCGATTCGCGGACATAGACAAAACCGCGCGATACAATATCCGGTCCCGCCGCAATACAGCAGCGCTGCTTATCCATCGTTACAACGACAATCAAAATGCCGTCCTGCGACAGCTGGCGACGGTCACGCAGTACGATATTGCCGACATCGCCGACACCGAGCCCGTCTATAAGAATTTTGCCGGAAACGACTTTGCCTGCTACATGGCCTTCATCACGTGTAAATTCCAATACCTGACCGTTTTCACTGATGAAAATATTTTCCTTCGGCATACCGATGCTTTCAGCCAGTTTGGCGTGTTTAACAATATGATGATATTCACCGTGCACCGGAATGAAGAATTTCGGCCGGACGAGATTGTGCATGAGTTTCAGTTCCTCACGACTGGCATGTCCCGATACGTGAATTCCCTCATCTCTGCCGTAAACAACATCGGCACCCTGTTTTAGGAGATTGTCAATCGTACGTGAAACGAGCTTTTCATTGCCTGGAATAGGTGTTGCCGATATGATAATCGTATCGCCCGGCACAATACCTACTTTACGATGATTGGATGTAGACATGCGGGTAAGTGCCGACATCGGCTCTCCCTGACTGCCCGTCGTTATGATGACAATCTGATTTAGCGGATAATTGTTGATTTCATCAATATCGATGAGTGTTCCTTCCGGTATATTCAAATAACCAAGCTTTATGGAAATATTAACGACATTTATCATGCTGCGGCCGAGTATCGATACACGGCGATTGTATTTTACGGCCGTATCGACAACCTGCTGAATACGATGAACATTTGAAGAAAACGTTGCAATGATTATACGGTTTTTCGCTTTACGGAATGTCCTGTCAAAAGCGATGCCTACAGTACGTTCACTAGGCGTATGCCCTTCACGTTCAGCATTTGTACTGTCTGCCAGAAGAGCCAGAACACCGCGATTGCCCAAATCCGAAAAAGCCCGAAAATCTGTCATTTTACCGTCAATCGGCGTATAATCGAATTTAAAGTCGCCCGTATGCACAATCATACCGATAGGTGTCTTTATAGACAGACCGCAGGCATCTGCAATACTGTGATTTACACGAATAAAACCAACCGTAAAACAGCCTGCACTGATTATATCTCCGTGATATACAGGATGAAGTCCGCTCGCGTCAACACCGTTTTCTCTGAGCCGTCCTTCCAAAATCCCCAAAGTAAGACGCGTACCGTAAACCGGTATTCCCGGGATTTGTCTTAAAACGTACGGGAGAGCCCCGATATGGTCTTCATGACCGTGTGTGAGCACAATAGCTCTGATTTTGTCCTTGTTTTCTAATAAATAAGTAATGTCAGGAATAACTAAATCTATACCCAGCATTTCTTCTTCAGGGAACATCAGTCCGGCATCTATAACGAGAATATCATCGCCGTAACGTACAACCGTCATATTTTTGCCGATTTCACCGAGGCCGCCCAAAGGAATTATTTGCAATTTTTGAACTTCCCTTGCCAAAAAATAGCACCTCCAAATTATTAAATTATTGTATATTTATAGTGTTTCACTATTATTTATTAATAAAAAAAATTAACTCTCCGTCCATTTAAAAATATATAAATGATATGCAATCCGAAACCCTA
>USIX01000176.1 GCA_900554895.1 uncultured Megamonas sp.
AGCCTTCGTAGCTTTTCTATAAATACAATCGGTAAAACGGCTCGAAACACTTGAAATTTGTCGTCGGGAAACTCGTTTTCGCCCTGGAAGGGAGCAACGTTGTCCATAACGCCGAGCATAGCGGCGACAGAAGACTTGTTGCACACTGCGCCGGACGTATAGGGAAGCACAAAACGGTTAGAAATGATGTTTGCCGCGTTGGCGAGCGCAACGAGGGAAGCGAGGATCGCGACAATCCACAGCAGAACCTTGAGCGCGCCGGGGAGCGGCAGGATACGCAAGATGGCAACGGCAGCAGGGGCAACCGTGGCAACGGGCAACAGCTTGGCGATGAGCGCACGATAAGAAGCATAGGGCTCGCGGGCGAGCAGCTCAGCACGGGGAGATATCCCCGGCAGTACAAGAGCAATTGCTGCAATGAAACCTGCTATTATCAATAAAAAATACGTATACCAATCAGCTCCGTCATCAGCACTGACACCGCTGATAGGAGTGGTTTCAAAGAAGAATACCACAAGAAAGCCGAGCGCAATATACACGGGCGTAGTCCATGAAAACTGCTTAATCTGCGCCTGCTTAAGCATTAACGGCACGCTTCCTGCGACAGCTCCCATGAAAAAGTAAAGCATCGGCATCGGATACGTTTCAATTAAATGTAAAATCGGTTTGGAAAATGAAACTATCCCCAGCAGCGAACCGGCCAGAAACACGGATAAAAAGAAAACGTTGCTCAGTTTATTCTTCATAAATGAACTTACAGCGGAAATCAGTTTCGTATAAATGCCAAGTATCATTGCCATAGACCCGCCGCTTACCCCCGGTACCAGCATTGTACTGCCGACAATCAGGCTCTTTCCAAAAGTAATGACATAATGCTTCATAATTTATATACAATCCTTTCTCAAAAATACCATAATACATAAAGAAAAAGGCATAGCCGTACGGTTATGTCTTTTTCCGAAATTTCTATCACATAGTTTTCAATATTTCAATGAAATCCTGTCTCGTCTGTGCTGTATTAAATCTCTGGCGCAGTTTGGCACTGCCCGGCAGACCGTGTGTATACCATGTGGCATGTTTGCGCATTTCCCGCGGACCGATATAGTCGCCCTTCCATTTCAAAAGCATATCAAGATGTTCTAAAATTACAGCGCGCCGTTCGTCCATTGTCGGTTCTCCCGGGTCTACGCCGGTAAACAGAAATTCTTTAAATCGGCGGAAAATCCAAGGATTTCCCTGCGCACCTCTGCCTATCATGACAGCGTCGCAGCCTGTGCGGGCAAATATATTCTGCAAATCACGGCACGTCCTGACATCACCGTTGCCGATTACAGGAATATCCACAGCATTTTTTACTTCACGGATTATATCCCAGTCAGCATGACCGCGGTAAAACTCTTCGCGTGTCCTGCCGTGCACGGCTACGGCATCAAGACCTGCTTTCTGCGCCAGTTTTGCCATTTCCACCACATTACAGTGATTTTCGTCCCATCCTTTGCGCATTTTCACCGTTACAGGCATATTTTTTACGGCTTCGCGCGTTGCACACATAATTTCATACGCAAGCGACGGATTTTTCATCAAAGCCGAACCTTCATTATTACGTACAATCTTGGGAGCGGGACAGCCCATATTTATATCTATCATATCGCAACAGTTAAGCGACGCTACGTACTGTGCCGCTTTATACATGCGTTCGGGACTGCTGCTGAACAGCTGTATAGCCATCGGCCGTTCCTCCGGCACCGTTTTGAGCATTTCCAGTGTACGCTCATTGCGGAAATTAATTCCCTGGTCGCTGACCATTTCCGAATATACAAGACCGCAGCCCATACGCTGCGCCAGTATACAGTAAGCCGTATCCGTAACACCTGCCATCGGTGCTAAAAATACGGGCGTGTCTATCTCAAGGTTTCCTATTTTCATGCGTTATTATTAGACTGTGCAGCTTGCGCCTTAAGTCTTTCCAGATACCCCCTTCTGACAATAGCATTGCGTTCATACAGCACCCGCAGACCGGTCAAGGTAAGAAAATGGTCCGTTTTATCAATGGTAGTCGATTCCTTGGCAATCATGCGTGCCAGCCCGCCTGTGGCGATTACTTTCATTTCCTTGCCGTATTCCTTCTTTATGCGGTTGACAATTCCGTCAATCTGACCTACCGCACCGTAAATAATACCCGACTGCATATTAGTAATCGTATTGTGGCAAATTACCGTTTTCGGCGTGACAAGCTCAATACGCGGCAGATTAGCAGCTTTCTGGAACAGCGCATCAGCCGACATGCCGATACCCGGCGCAATTACACCGCCGAGAAAATCGCCTTTTTCGTTGACCACGTCAAAAGTCGTTGCCGTACCGATATCCACAACAATTAAAGGCCCGCCGTACTGTTCAAATGCTCCTACAACATTGACTATACGGTCAGCACCCAGAAGGCGCGGATTTTCATATACCAGTCTGATACCCGTCTTTATGCCCGGACCGACGAGCAGCGGTCTTATTTTAAAGTAACGTTCGCACATCTTGCTGAGCGGAATGACAAGCGGCGGCACAACCGATGAAATGATGATATCATCTATATCGGTCATTTTTATTCCCTGAAAACGGAACAGCTCATTTATCAGCATACCGTACTCATCGCCGGTCTTTTGCCGGTCGGTGGAAATTCGCCAGTGGTAGCACAGTTTCTTCCCTTCATATGCTCCCATAACAATGTTGCTGTTGCCAATATCAAAAACTAATAGCATTTTCTCCTCCATCTGCGAGTTTAGCGGTTCATCTAGGCCGTATCGACACATCGCCTGCTAACACGCGTTTTATTTGTCCATTTATTTTTACAAGTAACGCACCGTCGTCATCAATGTCCACAGCTTTTCCGTATGTAACATTATTTCCACTGATTACTTTTATTTCCTGATTTAATGTAATCGAATATTTTCGCCATTCATCAAGGATTGGTGCAAAATTCTGCTTCTGTGCCATTATATATAATTGTTCCAAATGATACAAGAGTTTATTTAAAAGTTTTAGGCGCGAAACTTCCTTTCCCGTTATCTGACTCAATGATGTCGCAATATCCCTGATATCCTCCGGCATCTCCTCAACGGAAATATTTACGTCAATTCCGATACCGATGACAATATAATTAATGCGTTCCATTTCCGCACTCATTTCTGTCAGGATACCGACCAGTTTCTTACCGTTGTATAAAATATCATTCGGCCATTTGATACCGACTTTTACGCCTGTAACATCATAAATGGCTTTTGTTACAGCTACAGCTGCCAGCAAAGTGCATTTCGGTGCTTCCTGAGGCAGAAAATCCGGTCGCAGTATCACCGAAAACCAGATGCCTTTATACTTAGGACAGAAAAACGACCTCGACAGACGGCCCCTGCCGCCGCCCTGCTCTTCACTGATGACGATGGTTCCATCGACAGCCCCTGAAAGAGCCAGCTTTTTTGCCTGATTATTCGTAGAATCCGTCGTTGTGAAATATTTTATATCTGAACCCAGAATTTTTGTGGATAATGAATTTTTCACTTCTTCCGCCGACAGTAAATCCGGTGAGTATAAAAGCCGATAACCGTTACGCGGCACGCTCTCAATATCATAACCGCTATCACGCAATGCTTTTATATGCTTCCAAATGGCAGTACGCGATACATTCAATGTTTCTGCCAGATATTCTCCTGACAGAAAATTATCGCCGGCTTGTTTTAACAAATTTAAAATTTGTGAACGCATGGCACAGCCTCTTTTCTAAAAAAATAACACTTTAATAATTTCTAACCTATATAATATCTTATGCAGACAAGATACGCAAGAAAATCGGTAAATTTTTCGTAAAAAAAGGATTTTGCCATCCTTTTCGCTAATTAAATATACAAATCGTACAATTAACATCAAATTACATTATATATAGGAGTTGATTTTTATGATGTCATTGAATTTTCAGGCGCCGAAACATGAAAAACTGCTCATGGCGCGCAAAAAAAACTGCACTGTACGTCTGGGAGACGTCCGCAAGCAGTATCCGGAAAGCTCCATCGTCTGGATTACTACCGGCAAAAAATACGAAGTAAAGAAAAAACTCTACACCGCTTTCATTGATAAAGTACGTGTAAAGAAATTTTCCGAACTGACTTCCGCCGACTTAGGTCATCAAAATCCGGAAATAAACACAACAGAAGGACTGCGCCTTGATTTTGAAGAAATCTACAAACGCCGTATCACTATGGATGATATCGTTACCGTAATTTATTTCTCCGAAGTTCTTTAAACAGCATGAATTTTATTGAAAAAACCGTAACGGATTAAAACTTCGCTACGGTTTTTCCTTATATTTAAAAAGTTTCTTTTTTTAATTCATAAACCACGGAAGATTTTCACATTAAAAATAAAATTATATTTCAGCTGAAAATCAAAAAGACACAATCTGAAGTTCAAACGTTTCGACCGGCACAGCAGGTTTATATTATATTGTACCAAATTGACATTTCCTCTGATTTTATTTCTTTGCCAAGTAAAGAAATAAAAAAAATACATAAACTGAAAAATTTTTTAAAAAAGTTGTTGACAAAATTATACACTCTGGATATAATAATACATGTCGCTGATACAGCGAAGCAAATAAATAAGTCAGATGCGGAAGTAGCTCAGTGGTAGAGCACCACCTTGCCAAGGTGGGGGTCGCGAGT
>USIX01000177.1 GCA_900554895.1 uncultured Megamonas sp.
GAATCAACTTCCGGCATACCGATGGCTGGCGGAATACAGACCTACAGTGGGATCACCACTGGTGCTGCTAAAGCAATCGGTCTCGTTATTCCGGAATTGAACGGCAAATTAATCGGCTCCGCACAGCGTGTTCCTACCCCTACTGGTTCTACTACTATCTTAGTAGCAGTTGTAAAAGGCCATGTAACTGTTGAAGATATCAATGCTGCTATGAAAGCTGCTGCAACTGAATCCTTCGGTTATACTGAAGAACAGCTCGTTTCCAGCGACGTTATCGGTATGAGATTTGGTTCTCTCTTCGATGCAACTCAGACTATGGTTGCTCCGATGGAAGACGGCAATACTCAGGTACAGGTTGTTTCCTGGTATGACAATGAAAACAGCTACACTAGCCAGATGGTTCGTACAATTAAATACTTCGCTGAACTTAAGTAATTTGATTTGTGCAGCCTTTTATGGACCGGTCTTAAAAAGGCCGGTCCTATTTTGAATTTACGGAGGGTTTTATTAAATGAATAAGAAATCTATCAGAGACATTGATGTAAATGGTAAAAAAGTCTTTATCCGCGTTGACTTCAACGTGCCTATGGACGAAAATCAGAATATTACTAACGACAAACGCATTCGTGCTACTTTACCAACTTTAAACTATCTGTTAGAACACAATGCCGCTTTAATTCTTGCCTGCCATGTAGGCCGTCCGAAAGGACAGAGAGTTCCGGAATTATCCGTTAAACCTATCGTAAAAAGACTTTCTGAACTTTTAGGCAAAGAAGTTAAATATGCAGAAGACTGTGTTGGCGAAGCTGCTGAAAAAGCTGCTGCTGATTTAAAACCGGGTGAAGTATTACTGCTTGAAAACCTCCGTTATCACAACGAAGAAACTAAAAATAATCCTGAATTTGCAAAACAGCTTGCTTCTTTAGCTGATATCGCTGTTGACGATGCTTTCGGTGTATCTCACAGAGCTCATGCTTCCAATGCTGGTGTTGCTCAGTATGTTGAAGTCGTTGCAGGCTTTTTAATTGAAAAAGAAATTCAGTTTATCGGCACAGCATTATCCAATCCGCAGCGTCCGTTCGTTGCCATCATCGGCGGTGCTAAAGTTTCCGATAAAATCGGCGTTATTTCCAACCTTCTGGAAAAAGCTGACGCTGTAGTAATCGGCGGTGGCATGGCTAATACATTCCTGGCAGCTCAGGGCAAAGGCATCGGCTCTTCCTTATTTGAAGAAGAAAAACTGCCGCTTGCTAAAGAACTTTTAGCTAAAGCTGAAGAAAAAGGCGTAAAAGTATTCCTGCCTGCTGAAGTTGTAGTAGCTGATAAATTTGCAGCTGATGCAAATCACAAAACTGTATCTGTTGATGAAGTTCCATCTGACTGGATGATTTTGGACAACAAATTCAGCGCAGAATGTGAAGAAGCTGTTAAAAATGCAAAAACGATTGTTTGGAACGGACCTATGGGTGTATTCGAATTTGACGCATTTGCCAAAGGAACAGAAGAAATTGCTCATGCTGTTGCTGAATCTGAAGGTACTAGCATTGTCGGCGGCGGCGACTCCATTGCAGCTCTCAAGAAAACCGGTCTTTCTGACAAAATTTCTCATATTTCTACTGGCGGCGGCGCTACTTTGGAATTCCTCGAAGGTAAACCAATGCCTGGTATCGCAGCTATTGCTGACAAATAATAAAAAACAATAATAAATTAAGAAGAGGTTGATTTTGTAATGCGTAAACCTATTATTGCTGGTAACTGGAAAATGAATAATACTGCAGCTGCTGGTGTAGCTCTTGTTAAAGATTTAGCACCGCTCGTTAAAGACAATGCTGCTGTTGATATCGTAGTTTGCCCTACTTTTACAGCTCTTAGCGCTGTTTGCGAAGCTGTAAAAGGTACTAACATTCATGTTGGTGCTCAGAACGTTCATTGGGAAAAAAGCGGTGCTTTCACTGGTGAAATTTCCGCTGAAATGCTCACTGAACTTGGCGTTGAATACGTTGTAATCGGTCATTCCGAACGTCGCGAAATGTTCGGTGAAACTGATGAATATGTAAATAAACGCACTAAAGCTGCACTTGCTGCCGGTATTGTTCCAATTATCTGCTGCGGTGAAACTTTAGAAACACGTGAAGCTGGTACTACTAACGATTTTGTAAGCGGACAGATTAAAGCTGCTTTAGAAGGCTTGACTGCTGCTCAGGTTGCTGGTCTTGTTATCGCTTATGAACCGATTTGGGCTATCGGTACTGGCAAAACCGCTACATTTGAACAGGCTGAAGAAGTTTGCGCTTGCATTCGCGAAACTGTAAAAGCTATGTTTGATGAAGCTACTGCTGATGCTGTTCGTATTCAGTACGGCGGAAGCGTAAAACCTGCAACTATTGACGGTTTAATGCAGAAACCTAATGTTGACGGTGCACTCGTTGGCGGTGCTTCCTTAAAAGCTACCGATTTCAGCGCAATCGTTAACTTTAAATAAGCTTTACATCCCTAAAAAAGTAAAAAACCGTGCGGCACACGGGGATTGCCCGATAAAAAGGGAAGCATCCGATTATTTACCCGAATAGTCGGGTGCTATGCCATTTAAAATTTATCGAATGAGGTAATGTAATAATGTCTAAACTTAATGCTCCTGTTGCACTGATTATTATGGACGGTTGGGGAATTGGCGTAGCCGGCAGCACAACAAATGCTGTTAATGTGGGAAAAACGCCTGTTCTTGACGGATTGACTGCTAAATATCCTCATGCGCAGCTTGCATGCTCCGGAGAAGCTGTAGGCTTGCCGGACGGACAGATGGGCAACTCTGAAGTCGGTCATACTAATATCGGTGCTGGTCGTATTGTTTATCAGGAATTAACACGTATCACAAAAGCTATTCGTGAAGGTGCTTTCTTTAAAAATCCTGCATTTTTAGATGTTATTAATGCAATAAAAAAACAGGGTGGCGCACTTCATTTAATGGGTCTGTTATCTGACGGCGGTGTTCATAGCCATAATACCCATCTTTATGCGCTGCTTCAGCTGGCAAAACAAGAAGGTTTAGAAAAGGTTTACGTTCATGCTTTTCTTGACGGACGTGATGTTCCACCTTCCAGTGCGGCTGAATATCTGGAACAGTTGGAAGAAAAAATCAAAGAAATCGGTATAGGCAAAATTGCTACGATTTCCGGTCGTTATTATGCTATGGACCGTGATAAACGTTGGGACCGTGTGCAGAAAGCATATGAAGCAATCGCTATGGCCAACGGTGTAAAACAGCCTACTTCCGCAGCTGCTATCAAAAATTCTTATGAAGAAGATACAACAGACGAATTTGTTGTTCCAGTTGTAGTCGGTGATTATGCCGGTATGGCAAACGGCGACGGCGCTATTTTCTACAATTTCCGTCCGGACCGTGCCCGCGAACTTACACATGCATTTACTGACACGACATTTGACGGATTTGCACGTAATGAGGATTTAAAAATTCCGTTCGTTACAATGACACAGTATGAAAAAGGCATGAATGTGGAAATAGCTTACAAACCGGAAGCGCTTACCAACACTCTCGGCGAATATGTAAGCAAACTCGGCTATACTCAGCTTCGTATCGCTGAAACTGAAAAATATGCTCATGTAACGTTCTTTTTCAATGGCGGTGTAGAACAGCCGTATGCAGGCGAAGACCGTATTCTGGTACCTTCACCGAAAGTTGCAACGTATGATTTACAGCCGGAAATGAGTGCAATTGAAGTTACAGATAAAGTGGTTGAGGCTATTTTATCGAAAAAATACGATTTTATTATTCTGAATTATGCTAACGGTGATATGGTCGGACATACAGGCGTAATGGAAGCGGCAGTTAAAGCTGTTGAAACTGTTGACACCTGTGTAGGCCGTTTTGTAGATGCTATCAGACAGGTCGGCGGCAGCGTATGTATTACGGCTGACCACGGCAATGCTGAAAAAATGGTTGATGAAGAAACAAAAGAACCGTTTACGGCACATACTACAAATCCTGTTCCGTTCATCGTAGTATCCGATAAAGTAAAAGAAGTCAGAAACGGTGCTCTTTGTGATATTGCGCCAACACTTTTAACTTTGGCGGGTCTTGAAATTCCTGCTGAAATGACAGGCAAATCTATGATTGATTAAAGCAGGTCTTTAGTTTTATCATAAACTTGAATAATATTACGATATAATGCTATAATGTATATCGTGCATAAAATATGTATATATTATATATAAGGAGAGGAAAAAAGATGATCTATTCACAAGAAGTGTCTAACATGACATGTGTGGCAAAAGGCATTGAAAAACATGGCCCAGCTCCAATTCCAGAAGAAGGCAAATGGATACAGGCTAAAAAAATTGAAGATATCAGTGGTTTAACTCATGGTGTTGGCTGGTGTGCTCCTCAGCAGGGTGCTTGCAAATTGACGCTTAATGTTAAAGACGGCGTTATTCAGGAAGCACTTGTTGAAACTCTCGGCTGCTCCGGTATGACTCATTCCGCTGCTATGGCTTCTGAAATTCTTCCTGGTAAAACTATCCTCGAAGCATTAAATACTGACCTTGTTTGCGATGCTCTTAATACAGCTACGAGAGAATTATTCCTCCAAATCGTATA
>USIX01000178.1 GCA_900554895.1 uncultured Megamonas sp.
GTAGTTCTGTCCAGCTATGATAAATCCTCCGCCTACTTCCTGACAGTGTTTTTTAAAGTCTGCCTGTACATCACGGAAAATAAATTCCGATATTTTTTCGATATTGGAACGGAACGGCAATACCTTTGCACCCGCCGGAGCGATATGGTCAGTCGTAATATTGTCGCCGACCTTAATCACCACCTGTTTTTCCACACTGTTTGGAAGCGGTGTATTTTCCGGCAGCGGTTTAATATTCGGACCGCGCACGATTTCCACTGTTTCCGGATGTTCTTTTTCCGGAGCGATAATCATAGCATCATTTATTTCAAAATGGTCCGGTTCCGTCGGAATGACAAAATCAGCTTCTCTCGGGTCGGCAATACAGCCTTTAATCGCACTGTATGCAGCAACTTCCGGTGAAACAAGACATACATTCGCACTTAGCGTTCCGCTTCTGCCGTAGAAATTGCGATTGAATGTACGCAGCGACCAGGCATTCGTAATCGGCGACTGCCCCATGCCGATACACGGTCCGCAGGTACATTCAAGCATTCTGGCACCGCTGCTGATTAAATCGGTAAGTGCACCGTTTTTAGAAAGCATTGTCAGAACCTGTTTGGAACCCGGAGAAATACACAGCGAAACATTATCGGCTACAACATGATTTTTCAAAATGGAAGCAACAATCATCATATCGCGATATGATGAGTTCGTGCAGCTGCCGATTGCCACCTGGTCTATTGGTTTACCAGCCAGTTCACGTACAGTTTTTACAGCATCCGGACTGTGCGGCATTGCAATCATCGGTTCCAAATCATCGAGATTAATTTCATACATTTCATCGTAAACAGCGTCAGCATCAGCACAAAGCGGCACGAAACAGTCTTCGCGGTTCTGTTTTTTCAGAAATTCATGCGTGATTTCATCACTCGGGAAAATAGATGTCGTCGCACCAAGTTCGGCCCCCATATTCGTAATAGTGGCGCGTTGCGGAATATTAAGCGTCTTTACGCCGTCACCGGTATATTCAATTACTTTGCCTACGCCGCCCTTTACGCTCATAATCTGCAACACTTTTAAAATAATATCCTTAGAACTTACGCCTTTTTGTAGTTTGCCCGTAAGTTTCACATTTACAACCTTCGGCATTTTTAAATTGAACGGTCTTCCCGCCATAGCACAGGCAACATCTAATCCGCCGGCTCCCATAGCAAGCGCTCCGATACCGCCGGCCGTCGGTGTATGCGAATCACTGCCTAAAAGTGTCTTGCCCGGTGCTGCAAAACGCTCCAGATGTACCTGATGACAAATGCCGTTGCCCGGACGGGAAAAATAAATACCGTGTTTTTTTGCTACAGTCTGCAAATATTTATGGTCATCAGCATTTTCAAAACCGCTCTGCAATGTATTATGGTCAACATAACTCACGGAAAGTTCCGTTTTAACCTGGTCAACTCCCATTGCTTCCAGCTGCAGATAAGCCATCGTTCCAGTTGCGTCCTGTGTCAGTGTCTGGTCAATCTTTATAGCAATCGGACTACCTTTGTCCATCGTTCCTTCCTGTAAATGGGCTTTTATAATCTTTTCTGTTAATGTAGGCATTTTTCAGCTCCCCTTCATTATAAAAATACAATCTCAGTAATTAATTCTTTCATTGAAAAAACAACATGTTCATTATAACACAAAATTTATACGAATGTGCATTTATACTGTATACATGTATAAAAAAATACCTTTATCTGTGTATATTCACCTGTTACTCCTGCTATTCTCCTAAGCAGTATAATAATGACTGCATTGAACGGATATAACGTATTGTACTGCTGATACCGGCTATATATATTTACCAGCACAACAAGTGTATATTTATATTTTATAATACGTCGTATTTGTGCTATAATAGACAATGTTATTCTCATATATAACATGTATTTATTTTATTCTATTATTTTTTTGCTATTTTGTAATAAAGGGGAAAATTTACATGGACAATACGTTTCTCGCTCAGTTTTACGGGAAATCTCAAATTTATACAGATATCCCTAATCATTTATACAAAGACTTTAACGTAAAAAAAGGTCTGCGCAACGAAGACGGTACCGGTGTACTTGTAGGTCTTACACGTGTCGCTGACGTTGTCGGCTACAAATACGACGACGAAGGGCATAAAATTGATACGGAAGGTACACTTTACTTTCGCGGCATCGACATCAACGAAATTGTAAAAAACCGCAACGGTCTGCGTTACATCTACGAAGAAGCCTGCTTTTTATTATTATTCGGTTACCTGCCGAAACAAAACGAACTCGACAATTTCTGCAAACTTCTGCAGGAAAACTACGAACTTCCAGATGATTTTCTGGAAATGAACCTTTTACGTATGCCGGGCAAAAATCTTATGAACAAACTTCAGCATGCTATCCTAACTTTATACAATTATGATACCGACCCGGATAATACGGATGTTTACCAGACACTTTTAAAGGGCGTACAGATTATGGCCAAGCTTCCTTCTATCGCCTGCTATGCCTACCAATCCAAAATGCACTACTATGAACACAAAAGTCTGGTAATTCACTATCCGCGCAAAGATTACTCCACTGCTGAAAATATCCTGTACATGCTTCGTCCTGACAGCAAATTCAGCGAGAAAGAAGCTAACCTCCTTGATATTATGCTTCTCATACACGCCGACCACGGCGGCGGTAACAACTCTACTTTCACCAATGTTGTTATTTCCTCCACCGATACGGATATTTACTCAGCTGTATCCGGTTCCATCGGCTCTCTCAAAGGACCGCGCCACGGCGGTGCCAATATAAAAGTAGCCTTAATGATGGATGCCGTAATCTCAGAAATCGGTTATACACGCGATGACAATCAGATTAAAGATATCGTACTAAAACTTTTAAATAAACAATTCTACAATAAATCCGGTCTTGTCTACGGTTTCGGCCATGCCGTTTATACGCTTTCCGACCCGCGTGCTGAGATACTGCGCCATTATTGCGGCATCGTTGCCCGTGAAAAAGGACGCGAAGAGGAATTTGAATTCTATCTGCGCTTTGAACGTATTGTCAAAGAAACCCTGATGGAAGTAAAAGGTCTTACAGCCTGCGCTAATGTCGACTTCTACAGCGGATTTGCCTACGATATGCTCGGCATTCCGCGTGACATGTTCACTCCATTATTTGTAATCAGCCGTATGGTCGGCTGGCTTGCCCACAATATCGAAAATAAACTCTACGATGGCAGAATTATGCGTCCGGCGACAAAATATGTCGGTGAACTGAATGAATATATACCAATGGAAGAAAGATGAGGAAAAATAAATGACAAAAACAATCACTGTTTTCAAAGGTGACGGTATCGGCCCTGAAATCACTGATGCCGTGCTAAAAATCCTAAACGCTGCCGGTGCCGACCTTAACTATGAAATTTTCAACGTAGGCGCCAAGGAATATGAAATGAACGGCAAATTAATTCCTGATGCGGCTTTTGCATCCTTTGACAGAAACAAAGTACTGCTGAAATCACCAATCACTACACCTGTAGGCAAAGGTTTCCGTTCACTCAACGTGACGCTGCGCAAAAAATACGATTTATATGCCAACATCCGTCCGGCGAAATCGAATACGGCTGTAAAAACGCCATTTAAAAATGTGGATTTAATCGTATTCCGCGAAAATACGGAAGACCTCTACGTAGGCGTAGAACAGCAGATTGATGAAAATACTGTTCATGCCACGAAGATAATTACCAGAAACGCCAGCGAAAGAATTATTCGGGATGCTTTTGAATACGCCTCAACTCATGGCCGCAAAAAAGTAACATGCGTACACAAAGCCAATATCTTAAAAATGAGCGACGGTTTATTCCTCAGCATTTTCTATGAAATCGCCAAAGATTATCC
Organism: uncultured Megamonas sp.; assembly: GCA_900554895.1. Taxonomy (GTDB): domain Bacteria; phylum Bacillota; class Negativicutes; order Selenomonadales; family Selenomonadaceae; genus Megamonas; species Megamonas gallistercoris. The sequence continues at coordinate 3,896 of USIX01000178.1, forward strand.
GCAAATCGCAGCCGATGACAAAATCGTTGACAATACCTGTATGCAGCTCGTCATGAACCCGCAGCAATTCGACATCATGGTAATGCCTAATCTCTACGGCGACATCGTTTCCGACCTCACAAGCGGCTTAATCGGAGGACTTGGGCTTCTGCCGTCCAGCAACCTTGGCAAAGACTATGCCATGTTTGAAGCTGTACACGGCAGCGCACCGGATATCGCCGGCAAGCATATAGCCAATCCGACAGCGCTTTTATGGTCTGCCTGCATGATGCTTGAATATCTCGGTCAGAATGAAACGGCAGCTAAAATCAGAACGGCTGTTGACGCCGTATTAAGCGAAGAAAAACAACTCACGCCGGATTTGCACGGCACAGCCACTACGGAAGAATACTGCGACGCTATTATCGCCAAACTCTAAAATTCATTTTTAATAACAAAAATCCAGCCTTCTATGCTAAAAATCATAGAAGGCTGTTTTTCTACATATCTTTTCGTATATTTCCTGCAAAGTTAAAGTATAGCCCGTTCCGCTGTACTTTAACACGACTAAAAATGGCAGAATAATAATAAAAAATGACATTATGCAGATATTATTTGGGAATTTACTGTTTTATAATAAAAATATTTCTATTTACTGAACTGTTCATTTTTCTTTGACGCAAAGAAAAACGAACCAAAAAGAAACATTTTTTTAC
>USIX01000179.1 GCA_900554895.1 uncultured Megamonas sp.
GAGTATTCATGAAACGCCTTTCCTAGTCCTTCCTTGCGGGCGTAAGGAAAATTGATGACGGCACTGCTCATACAACAGCGCGGAATAATCGGCATTAAAAACAGTACGGTTAAGGCAAGATGCGCATCAAGGTCGGAAAACATGCAGAATTTGCCGATGAGCAGCAGTATCAGAGCGGTTGCTCCGTGTGCGCCGACGCGGCTGTCTTTCATAATTTCCAGAATACGTTCGCGTGTTCTGCCGGATAAAATACCGTCCATTGTATCGACGAAGCCGTCGCAATGCAGTGCTCCTGTCAGGAAAATATTGAGAGTGAGCAGAATAAATCCCGTTAAATGTGCAGAAAGATGAAAATTATACTGCGGCAGCAGAAAATAAATGATATAGCCGGCTATGACATAGATTATGCCTAAAACAGCTCCGATAAACGGAAAAAATTTTACACTGCCGCCGCAGGCTTTTTCCGACCAGTCAAGATTTTTTTTTATAGTGATACGTGTTAGAAATTGCAGTCCTACGAGAAAATTATTCATTAAAATATACTCCCATGTTATTTTATTTGCAGCGGAATACCGGATACGACAAGGTAAACCTCGTCTGCCGTTTTGGCTATCTGCTGATTGCAAAGACCTGCCAGGTCTCTATATTTGCGGGCAAGTTCATTTTCGGGAACAATACCGGCGCCGACTTCATTTGTGACGAAAACACAGGTTTTGTTTGTCACGGCACGGACGGCATCAATCAATTCTTTCATCAACAGAGAAGTTTCATCATACAAATCGTCTAAAGAAAGTGACTGATTTTTTTCATGGCAAAGATAGTTGCTTAGATACAGTGTTAAACAGTCAAACAGTACAGTATCGTGTTTTTCAAAAGCTTCTTTTACAGCCTTATGAGCTTCAAAAGGAGCTTCAAAAGTCTGCCAGGAGGAAGGTCGGCGCTGGCGGTGCAACTTGACGCGGTAAGCCATTTCCTCATCGTAAATCTGCGAGGTGGCGATGTAGGCAATATTTTTACCAGAGCGGGCAACGTAGTTTTCGGCAAAACGGCTTTTACCGGAACGTGCTCCGCCGGTAATCAAAACAATTTTTCCCATAAATAAAAGCTCCTTTACATTAATTTATTTTTTTGAAAATATATGATATCCTTTTAGTGTAATACTATTAAATTAAAGAGGTTAAGATAAATGAAAATTTTTTCTTCGCTTTCGGATATAAAGAAAATGGATTTTAAAAATAAAAATCTGGCAGTAGCACTGGGAACATTTGACGGTGTACATATCGGTCATCAGAATGTCATCTGTGAAGCAGTCAATTTGGCAAAAAAAAATCATGGCTCAAGTGCCGTGTTTACTTTCAGTAATCATCCGCGTTCCGTGATTTTTCCGGAACGCAAATTGCTCATAATTAATGATACGCTGGCTAAAATCAGAGATATACAAACGCTGGGTGTTGATTTTCTGTTTAATGTTGAATTTACAAAGCAGATGAGCAGTATGCAGCCAGAAGAATTCATGCAGATGTTGAAAGACTGTTTTGCGCCGAAATTTATCGTAACGGGACCTAATTATACTTTTGGCACAAAAGGTGCGGGTACGCCGCAGCTTCTGCAAAAGGAAGGTGAGAAATACGGTTTTAAAGCGTATATGCACCATTTCGTCTATTGTCAGAACAGCATGGTCAGCAGTACGGCAATCCGTAAAGCCATTTTGGAGGGTGACTTGAATACAGCCAATAAAATGCTTGGTAAACCGTTCAGTATCGACGAAGAGGTAATTCACGGCAAAAAGCGCGGCCGAATGCTGGGATTTCCGACGGCCAATCTGGCGATAAGGGACAATCGCATTATGCTGCCGAACGGCGTATATATCGTTTCAGCGTATATCGACGGAAAAAAATACAATGCCGTAGCAAGCATCGGTACCAATCCTACTTTTAAAGACATAAGCCGCCGCGTTGAAGTCAATATTTTTGATTTTAATAAAGATATTTACGGCAAGATTATCCGTGTCGACTTTTTAGAAGCAATTCGCCGTGAAATAAAATTCACATCAGTGGATGCACTGCTCAGTCAGATGAAAAAAGATGTACAGAAAGCGAAAGATTATTTTGTAACGGAATAACGGTAGTTTATTTTAAATCCGCCGTTTTCCACTTTATCACCGGTAACGGCGGAAGTATCGATTTGTTTATCGGCAAACAGTGGATTTTCACTTTCATCCGTAGCGTCATCCGGCAGATACTGCGTTGTATCCTCTGGCAGTTCAATTGGCAGATTTGTGATGCGGAAACTTTCCAGATAACGGTCGCTCGGTTCTACCTGCAGCAGGATGCGTTCGTTATTATCATTTTTGTAGGCATAGCATACTTCGCCGTTAATGAACTGGCGTTCCGTTTTACCGAACAGCTTTTCTATTTTGAACGAGGTGGTGCCGTCTTTTAATTCATCACCACTGTTATACGTATCATCGACAATAACGATATCGACGATTTTTCCCGTATCGGCATCTATGCCGATTTTATTTTCATTTTTATAAACGTAGTATGTCACTTTAGTGCCCCAGAGATAATCCTGCTGGTCATAGCGGGGTGTACCGAAACGTTCAATCATTTTGGCATAATCGTCACCCAGAGACAGACCGTTGTAGGAAAATTCCTGTGAGGTGGGAGCAAAAGTCATGCCGAGGGAAAAAACGGCAAGGACAAAACAGGAAAGCACACTCAATAGACGCGTTTTCATAAAGAAGACCTCTTTTCTCGTAAAATTTAAGTGAAATCTATATTTATATTATAGTATAGAAAACTTGATTTACACTGTCAAAAATTGACAAAAAGCCTTAAAAAATATATAATATTTGCTGATTGTAAAGTGGTAGTGTCAGGCATTTGCTTGGCACTTCTTCTATTATTATTAACAGGTTCAATTCGAAACAACAGAATATAAACTTGGATTTTAAAAGTGGAAAGGAAGCAGAAAAATGGCAGATAAACGTGTAGTTTTGACCGAAGAAGGCTTGAAAAAGCTAGAAGAAAAACTGGAATATTTAAAAAGCGTCCGTCGTCTGGAAGTTGCTGAACGTTTAAAAGCAGCTATTGCTCTGGGGGACCTCAGCGAAAACTCCGAATACGATGATGCGAAAAACGAACAGGCTTTCATCGAAGGTGAAATTCTTACATTAGAAAAACAAATTAGAAACAGTGAAATTATCAAAGCTGATGTTTCCGATGCAAATAAAAACGTGGTTCATCTCGGCAATACTGTAGTAATCAAAGATATGGAATACGATGAAGATGAAACGTATACTATTGTTGGTTCTACTGAAGCAGATACGACGGAAGGCAAAATCTCCAACGAATCCCCTGTAGGTGCTGCGATTTTAGGTAAAACAGTCGGAACAATCGTTCAGGTAAAAGTACCGGCAGGCGTTCTGGAATACAAAATCATGGAAATTAAAAAATAACTGAAAGAACAGGAGGAAAAACGTTGGCAAAACAACATGTAGAAGAAAAACAGCAGGACATAAGCGAACTCATGCAGGTTCGCCGCAATAAAATGCAGTCCTTTATTGATAAAGGCATTGAACCGTTCGGCCGTAAATATGATGTAACTCATCATGCCCAGGAGCTTTTGGATCAGTTTGAAACACTGGGTGAAGAAAAAGTCGTACGCATGGCGGGCAGACTCATGGCGGTACGCGGTCACGGCAAAGCAAGCTTTACGGTAATTGCCGACCTCAGCGGTAAAATGCAGGCATATTTCCGTCTTGATAATCTCGGCGAAGAAAAATACAGTGAGTTTAAATTACTCGATATAGGTGATATCGTAGGTGTGGAAGGTACATTGTTCAAAACACATCGCGGTGAAATCACTGTTAAAGTAACGGATTTTTCCATTCTGGCAAAATCTCTTCGTCCGTTGCCGGAAAAATTCCACGGCTTGAAAGACGTGGAAACACGTTATCGTCAGCGTTATCTCGACCTTATCGTAAATCCTGACGTGCGTCAGACTTTTATCGCCCGTACGAAAATCATTAAATCTATCCGTCAGTACCTTGATGAACGCGGTTTTCTGGAAGTTGAAACACCGGTACTCAGCCCGATTGCCGGCGGTGCAAATGCCCGTCCGTTCATCACGCATCATAATACACTCGATATTGATATGTATCTGCGTATTGCTACGGAATTATATTTAAAACGTCTCGTAGTCGGTGGTCTGGAACGTGTATATGAACTCGGCCGTGTATTCCGCAACGAAGGCATGGATGTAAGACATAATCCGGAATTTACAACGATTGAAATCTATCAGGCATATGCCGATTACAATGATTTAATGGATGTAACGGAAGGTATTGTGCGCCAGGCTGCAATCGATGCCTGCGGCAGTACGAAAATCACGTATGAAGGCACGGAAATCGACCTCGCCTCTTTCCGCCGCGTGACCATGAATGATGCGGTAGCAGAAGTTACAGGCAAAGATTTCAGCAAAGCGCAGACACTAGAAGAAGCGCGCGCAATGGCGGCAGA
>USIX01000180.1 GCA_900554895.1 uncultured Megamonas sp.
GGTCACAGGTAATGATTTCTCTGCTGCTATGGATGTGTTGAACAAGGTATGCTAGTCTTAATGATATTATTACAATAAATGAAAAAAATATAATAATCCCTTATAGAAGCCCGATAAATTGTTCTGTTAATTTTTCAATTTGTACTGCATGTATGGGTCTTCTTTCATTATTATTAATAAAATATTATTTAGTAGATGATATTGAAACATTTAATAAATGTATGAATATTTATCAACCCAAAAAGATTAATATGATGAACATTGCAGATAGAACATTAAAGAACAATTTTTATGTTGAACTAAAAAAACAAGAAAAAGTAAAAAAAGCACCAAAATAGGTGCTTTTTTTATACCTTGAATTAAACGAAATGAGGTGAAAATATGGCAAATCGAGGTGGTAGACCGAAAAAACAGATAAATCAAAGCCAGTTTGAAGCAATGTGCAGTATTCAGGCAACAGAGGAAGAAATCTGCCTTGTGCTGGGTGTATCGGACAAAACATTGAATAGATGGTGCAAGGATACGTATAAACTAAGTTTCTCCGAAGTATTCAGACAAAAGCGAGCCATAGGGAAAATATCACTTAGACGAACACAATTTCAGCTGGCGCAAAAAAGTGCTGCTATGGCAATCTGGCTCGGTAAGCAGTGGCTCGGACAGAAAGATAATGTTGAGCCGGTCGATACTGTAGAGCATAAGCAAATTATTCAAGTATATATACCGGATAACGGCAGGGATTAAATATGATTATCAGACCACAACAAGGAAAACAGGAACAATTTTTATCGTCCAATGCCGACATAGTTTTTTATGGCGGTGCGGCTGGAGGCGGTAAAACGTATGCCGCGCTAATTGAGCCTTTAAGACATATCAATAATAAAAATTTTTCCTGCATCATATTCCGCCGAACGTCTCCGCAGATTACAACGCCAGGCGGATTATGGGATACGGCGCTTGAAATGTACACGGCACTCGGCGCAAAGGATATCAGAAGTCCGAATAGATATTTCAGATTTCCGAGCGGTGCAAAAATCGTGATGAACCATTTGCAGTATGATAAGACGGTTTACGATTATCAGGGAGCGCAGATACCTCTAATTGAATTTGAGGAACTGACGCATTTTTCATGGAAACAGTTTACTTATATGCTTACCCGTAACCGTTCCGCCACGGCAGGCATAAAACCGTATATAAGGGCAACATGTAACCCTGACCCGGATAGCTGGGTGGCGGATTTTATCAAGTGGTACATTGACCAGGATACAGGCTATGCAATTCAAGAGCATGGTGGTATGATTCGCTGGTTCATTATTCTGGATGATGAACCGATTTGGGCAGACAATCCTAATGAACTTTTTGATAAATACGGCATTGAACCGAAATCTTTTACTTTTATTCCGTCCAGCGTCTACGACAATAAAATACTGCTTAATAATAACCGTGAATATCTGGCTAACTTAAAGGCGCAGGACGAGGTTACAAAAGAGCAGTTGTTAAATGGCAACTGGAAGATAAGACCGGCAGGCGGCTTATACTTTAAAGCAAATCAAGCACCGATTGTCAGCGTCGTACCGGATAAGATAATCAGTATATGCAGGGCGTGGGATTTGGCGGCGACAGAACAGACACCGCAGAACAAAAGCCCCGATAAAACGGCAGGCGTATTAATGGCACGTCTTAGAAACGGGCAATTTATCGTTCTGGACGTTTTTACCGGCTGTTTAAATGCCAGCGGCGTAAGACAGGCAGTCAGAAGCATAGCCATGCAGGACAGGATAAATTACAGGTGCAATAATATTCATATTCCACAGGACCCGGGGCAGGCGGGCAAAGAACAGGCACAGTCCTATGTAGGATTTCTTGCAGGCTTCAATGTGCAGACTGAACGGGTAAACGGCAGTAAGATAAACCGCGCCGAACCGTTTGCTTCGCAGTGGCAGCAGGGCAATATCTTGCTTTTGCGTGGCGACTGGAATAAACCGTATACAAATGAGCTGTCATCTTTCCCTGACGGACTGCATGACGACTTAGTGGATGCCAGCGCAGACGCATTCAACTATCTGACGAAAATAAGAAACTTCGGCGTATTATTATAAAGGTGGTGATTAATTGGACAGAACAGACGGGCTTTTGAATGTGGTAAACGGATTGAATACGCTTCGTTACGACCCGAGCAGACATACGGGCATAGTAAGAACGCAATTCATAACAAAACGGATGTCGGAAAATCTGTTTATCGAAAACGGCATTTTCCGCAAGATTGTTACGGCTCCCGTGGATGAAGCACTGCGAGCGGGATTTACCATAAGAGAAGCCGATAATAAAATCAATGAAAATCTGCAAAGCACATTGGAAGATTTGGATTTTGAAACTAAATTCGCCACAGCTTTATATTGGGACAGATGTTACGGCGGGGCAGTCCTATTTCCCGTATTTCAAGACGGCGGCGATTTAACAGAGCCGCTGAATGAAAACCGAATACAATCCATTGATGAAATCCGTGTCTATTCCGCTAAAGAAGTATTGCCTATGACATGGAACAACAATATTCACGATATCCGGTACAGAAAGCCGGAGACGTATATTATTGATGATGAAAGCAACGGTGCCTGTTTTGATATCCACGCCAGCAGATTAATTGTATTTGACGGCCTGACCATTCCGAATATCGTTAGAAATGAGCGGGACGGGTGGGGCGGTATGATACTTGAGCAGTTATTCAATGATATTATTCTGAAATATGATACTGCTAATAAATACGCTATAGACATTATGGAACGCATGGCACAGGGCGTATTGTCGATTGACGGATTAGAAAGTAAATTGGCGATAGACGGCGGCGAAGAAGAAGTAAAAAGATATCTGCAAATGATAGTCAGAAATATACTCAATACGCTTGCCATAGACAGCCGCGACAGTTATGACATCAAAGGTATTTCTTTAAGCGGCATAAGCGATATTCTTGATAAGACGCAGATGATGCTTTCAGCAGCGGCGGAAATTCCAGTTACTATATTATTCGGACGTTCTCCGGGCGGTGAAAATGCAACAGGCGAGGCGGATTTTCAGCAGTATTACGCTATGGTGCAGCGGCTTCAGCGTCGAACTTTAAAAACTAGACTGAGTCGATTTATCTATTTATTATCCAAATGCAAGAGCTGTAATATTGCATTGCCGGAAAACTGGACGATAAGTTTCAATCCGCTGTCAATTCCGACAGAGAAAGAACAGGCGGAAACTGCTAAATTGAAAGCCGAAAAATTGCAGACAACAGCAAGTGCCTTAAATACGCTCGTTTCTATCGGAGCATTGGACCCTATAGAGGTGAGGACTTATCTGGAAGAACAGGGTTTCAAACTCGATAGAACGCTTGACCTTCCGCCAGGTGATTTAAATGATTAAGATACCGAAAAGAAAATGGCGTTATCCTATGGCATATGAAAGACAATACTCCAAAGAGCTTGTCGCATTAGTCAATAGATTGTACGAAGCGACCGAGGAAAGTATGCAGGATATAACGGACTTTATTGACAAAAACCGCATGGACGCAGTAGGAGACATATTAGACACTATAGTAAACAAAATAAAGCAGAATTATTATATTCTGGTTACAAGGGATTTTCTGAAACGGAAAATTCAGCAAATGATAGACGCTGTGAATAATTTCAATATGAATGAGTTTCGCCAAAGTCTTAAATCGGCAATAGGTGTTGATGTATTCCAATCCGAGCCTAAGCTTGAAGAAATGACGGAACTGTGGGTAAAAGAAAATATTACTCTTATAACTAGCGTTGAAAATCAGTATTTTGACAGACTTGAAAATATAATTTCGGATGCAGTACGAAACGGCACGCTTACGCCGGAAGTTACCAAACAGATACAGGATTTAACCGGAGTAAGCAAAAGGCGGGCGCAGCTTATTGCAGTCGACCAGATAGGAAAATTAAACGGTCAGCTTACAAAATACCGGCAGACAATGGCAGGTATTGAAGAATATATATGGAGAACCGCAGGCGACAACAGAGTTCGACCGGCTCATATGTTGCGAAACGGTAAAAAATTCAAGTGGAGTAATCCGCCGCCGGACGGTCATCCAGGAATGGCTATCCGCTGCCGTTGTGTTGCGATACCGGTTATAGATTTAGACAATTTAAAAATACAAGGAGTTAGAATTTAGCAATCGTTACGGATTGCTTTTTTTATACTCAAAATACCTTGAAAGGTGGTGATTTAATGCAAAGATATGACATGTATCAATTTAAAGCGACTAAGACAGATGAAGGTTTTATTATTGATAAACCTGTAATCGGACGTGTCGGATTGTTAAAGTATTTAAATGCTGACGGTACGGAACGTATTGAATACAGACCGGCAGAAGAAGCGTTTAATACAGACAGTTTAAAAAGCATTAGAGGAAAACCGATTACTTTGGGACATAAGGCAATGGTAAATGCCAACAATAGCGATTTTGGCATGAGAGCTGATTTCACTATTACTAGTGCAACTAATGG
>USIX01000181.1 GCA_900554895.1 uncultured Megamonas sp.
TGGGGGCAATCGGTACAGGTGAGTTGGTAGTGCTGAAAAACGGAGATGACACCATAGTGCAGGTATACTATGCTAATAGTACCGAATTTGACAAGGCAGGTGCATACCACCGTGTAAATGTTGGCGGAACGTGGACAGATTGGGTGTATAACATAACTAATAAAGGCGGCACGGTAACTGGTGATTTTAATATAAATGGGAAGTTGACGGTGGATACAATACAGGTAAAAGAAAATCTGTATATCGGCGATTACAATCCTGCCGACCAAGATGAGCAGAATAAATTAACCGCCGACGCCTTGCAGAAAATACAAGACCAGATTATCGCGCCTACTCAAGTTATTCATATAAGCCCTAGTGGTTCTAATGAAACAGGTGATGGCAGTTCTCAAAAGCCTTATAAAACAATGGATTATGCTATAACTAAAATAAATAAACAAGTACCAACAATAACTTTTAACTTAGATTGTAGAGAACAAAGTAATAGTTTTTCTACAACAGGAATAGATTTGTTCAGACAAACGCAAATCAAACGCGTCAATATACAGGCGTGGCAAAATGTACAAGGCACACGTTATAAAGCAAATTTAACCATAGAATATAGTAAAATGCAGTGTACAGATGATTGGACTTCTATCGGAGACCCTACAAGATATTTTTGGGGAAATATTTTGATAAACACCACCACTTTTTCCAATAATAACAATGTTGAGGTATATTTAAGTAATCTTAATATACGCCTAGGTACACGATACAAATCAGACAATGAAGCGAAGTTTTTGTGTACATGTGATAATTTACTTATGGATGGAAGTACAGTTAACATTGACGATTATTCGCTTTGGAAACCTACTGCTGGAAATGGTAAAGAAGCTAGTATTGATTTAGCTGAAGGTGAAAACATTTTTAAATATGTTGCATTAAAAACAACAATATCCGCTTCAAGCGACCCTAACGTAGGAGGAGATATTACAAACCTACACTCTGATAGTAGAGAGTTTACTATTTCTTTTTTGACAGGTGTACGTATACCCGAAACAGTAATAAATAATAATGGTGGTGTTTCACCTGAAATTCCATCTGGTTCTATTTTATATAAAGGATTAACAAAACCATAAGCAGCTAACCAGCAAAGGCAATCGGGAGCGGTAACTTAATCAAATCCTTGTGTGTAGATTGCTTTTGTTTTATCAGCTAAACCGTTTGTAGAGCCTAATGCACCGGAACTAAAACTACTTTGACTGTTTATATATTTAGATATTATTCCACCTAATCCATAGTTAGAATTATTACTATCACCTCCGTCTGTTGCGATAGGGTCATTTGTGTATATTTTTAATGGGTAATTATTGTGTGTTAAAAGTGTATCTCCTTCAACTTTACTCCTATAAAATTCAATTTTATCTATATCAAAAACATGTATAAAATTAAATAAATATTTATTATCCGATGTTATAAAAAAAGCTTCGTTATTTATATCACCATTATCAATATAAAAATTCCCCGAACAGTTATAAAATACAGCATTAATAACTTTGTTTCTGTTTATAACTGTTTCTTCTGGGAAAGAAAATTTGACATAATTGCAGTCTATATTTTCGCAATTTATTAATAACATCCAACCCCAAGCATATAAAGGTTTTCCGTTTTTTTCTGTACCTACGCCAACTTTTCCATAAGGAACAACAATTTCTGCTAAAATTGGGTCATTATATGCAGGAGATATTTTTGTACTACGCCAGAAAGAATAAGTATTCACATTATTACTAGCTATAGGAGTAGTAACTACAAATTTGTTATATTTCAAATCATTTTTTTCTGTATATGTGTGTAGAACAAATCTTACTGTATCTGTATAAGGCTTAATTAATGTAATAGCTTTATCGAATGTTTGTACAGCTTTAGATGCACTCGTACCATCATTGTTATCGTTTCCGATTTTTTGGTCTACATGAATATGTTGTATAGGATTTATAATTTGTGCCTGCAACTTATCTATAGCGTCCTGCCCTAATGGTTCAGCACCGCCTATAGTTAAGCTATCGGATACTTCTATACTATCCACCGTCAACTTCCCATTTATATTATTTTAGGAAGTAACTACCTTGGAAGGGAGGTGATAAAAATGCGTAAGATATTAATAATTATGGCGGTAACCATAGCGTGCATGTGCTCAGTATGCTCGGCTAATCCAATCCATGATTTGCAGGATAATGTAGGAGTTGATAAATTTGCTCATGTCGGCGCCGGCTACATTATTCAGGACCAGCTAGAGCGTAATTGTGGATTTTCTACGCTGGAAGCATTGGCAACGGTGGCACTTATCGCCTACCTAAAGGAAAAATATGTAGATGACGATTTCAATAAATCGGATATCGGGGCCACTGCAATCGGCGGATTACTATATCAAATTAAATTTTAAACAAAAGAGGTCATTATATGTATGAGCAAACCGTTACTTTTATAAATTCCCTTATTCCGACAAGGTTAGAAACAATAGTGGGTGGAGGTGTTGCCTTTGTGGGTGTTTTAATGCAGCATTTATTCGGACCGTTCAGTGAGACATTCGAGACATTATTAATCCTGATGGTGATAGATTATATAACCGGCATAAGTGCTGCATGTATTAATCCGAACATGAAACTGGACAGTGGCAAATGTGGTACAGGTGCGCTGAAAAAAGTCGTTATCCTGCTTGTGATTTCAGCTGTATATCGAATTGATTTAATAGGGCAAACAATGGCGAAAGACGTTGTTATGCTCTTTTTTATTGGGCGTGAAGGACTTAGTATTCTGGAAAATGCCGCAAACTGCGGACTGCCAATACCGCAAAAATTAAAGGATACGCTGGCACAGTTTACGGAATTGAAAAAGAACCGTTAATCATATTGCAAAATAAGCCGTTTTTGTAACAGGGATTATCCTATCTTACAAAATATCGGCTTTTTGTAATACGGTTGTTTTTCGGTTGGTGAATTGGATGGCAAAACCTGTAAACCATTGCTATTACTGATTTTTTATCGGTTGGTTAATTGGAAGGCTTTCGGCTTTTTATCGGTATTTTGTCGGCTTTTTATCAGCCTTTTTATCGGCTGTTTTACAAAAAAGAGAATTTCTAAACGCCTCGATTTCGAGGCGTTTAAACTGGTCGATTTCTACCAGTTTGCAAATAAAGGAGTGATTTTTAATGTTGAAAATTTTTATAAATCCCGGACACGATATGGATTTAGACCCCGGCGCATGCGCTAATGGTTTAAGAGAAGTTGATATCGCGCTGGCAATCGGGCAGGAAGTTAAAAAAATTATGGAAGGCATCGGATATCCCTGTGAACTACTTCAATCAGATAATTTAAATGGAGAAACGAAAGGTAAGCCGAATGTCTGCGGCACAGCTAATACATCCGGTGCAGATATCTTCGTATCTATCCACTGTAATAGCTCTGCTAATATTTCTGCTAAAGGCACGGAAACACTTGTCTATTCCGCCGGCGGTAAAGCAGAACTATTAGCAAAATGTATTCAGTCCCAGATTGTAAATTTGCTCGGTACAGTTGACCGCGGCGTAAAGGAACGCCCTGATTTATGCGTACTTCGGGAAACAACTATGCCTGCTGTATTGGTGGAAACGGCATTTATCAGCAATGAAGAGGACGCTTATAAACTGCAACTTAGACAGTATGCTTTTGCGGCGGCGGTTAGCAGGGGCATTACCGATTACGAAAAATTATTATAAAAGGAGAAATGAACAATGACTTTAGAAGAAATTAAAAATGAAGTACTGGGAAATATTAAAGAATTTGTAACCGATAAAGCGAAAGACATCGCAATGCGCTGGCTAAAAAACACGGCACTGCCTTATGTAAAAGAAGTTGCTACAGCATTTATCACGGAGCTGAAGAACTCAGCGGCGGACGAAACAGGCTGGGTTAAATTCCGCGATTTGATTTTCCTTCCGGTACTCATTAACGGTGTTCTTTGGATTTTAGAAAAAATTCTTAATATGTTAGTAAATGATGAGGAAGTTACGGAATAATACTATATATTGATTTTAAAGATTATGGCCAAAAGATTTTATACTATATATAGTATGTCATATGCATAAAGAAGGTGGTTCCATTGGACTAGATAGTTGGCAGTAGACAGGCAGTTTTTATACAATTTCTTATTAATGCGTTAAAAAAATCGAAAAATCTAATTTGAACATAAAAAGAGCCGTTACCAGAAATCAATCTAGGTAACGGCTCTTTTTATATGTATATTTCCTAGCAGTTTTGTCGTGATGTCAAAATATGATGTCAGAAATCGTCTGACTAAAAGCGTCAGAAAAATAAAAAAGCGTCGCAATATCAACTGCGACGCGGATTTGCAAATGGTGACCCACCGGGGAATCGAACCCCGAACCTGCTGATTAAGAGACAACATGGAAGTGACTCTGTATAAAGACGGAA
>USIX01000182.1 GCA_900554895.1 uncultured Megamonas sp.
AAAAGACGGCGGAAATGGAAGTTTTAAAGTTCATTGAAGAAAAATATCGTCAACAGCTTATCTATCAGCTTACAGTTCTTGAGATAGCCAAATTAAAAGATGAAGAAGATGCTTACCTTCGCGGCAAAGTAGTAAATCAGAATGTATTAACGAGACAGTTTGAAGATCCGTACAATCCGTCGGATTATTATAAAGCTAATTATGAAAAGGAAAAAGCCATAGGCTTTATTGATTTTAAATAAGGATGTGATTTTCATGCGCAAAAAGGCATATACCAAAATAATAAAATTAGAGGAAAATCAACGAGGCATTGAAAGGACGGAAGTGGCCTTTAAATGCAGTGACCTTATGAAAGAAGGAAAAGCAATCTGGCAGCAGCCTTTTGACGGAAATAAAGATGATACGTTCCGTCTTCCGTATGATTTAGGCACAGGCAAAAAATTTTACGGTTATCCTTTAATGGGTCTTATCTCACAGAAATTATATGACAATAAAGACGCAAAATTTATTCCGCTTCGGTATATAACATTTGAAGATGCCAAAAATAAGGGTTTTCCGCTAAAAGAGAAAGCACAGCCTATATTGCTGGAAAACTACTCAAAATACGATATGGGTTATACCAAAGAAAAAACCCGTTCCAATAAAACTTACGATAAATTCTATAAAAATCAGACGGATAAATATCACACTTATAAAAAAGCTGTATATTGCGAAACGGATTTTAAAGACGAACATAAATTTATTTATCCGGACAATAATATTGATGCTATCGCTTATATAAAAAATGTTGCCAGCAATTTAAATCTAAAAATTACGGAGGATAAACATACACAAAAAAGCTTCTATCTAACGGCTAAAGATGAAATTCATATGTGCAGTAAAGATAAATATCCTGATGAAAGAGCATACTACAGCGACCTTCTAAGAAACTTGATTAAAGCCTCAACCCGTCCCGGCAGAATGAGTGCTAAAGGAACGGAAGGATACGGCAAAGGACCAAGAGACGTCCGTAGCGTAAAAGATAAATTCCGCGTGGAATTTACGTATATGCAAATTTGTCTGGGACTTAAGCTACCGTATAAGCCAAGTATGTCGCTATTAGAAAATAAGCAAATTGCAGGTCTTATTACAGCGTATCCTGATTATCTTGTATATATGTCCAACCAATCTTATATGCTGATGTCTTATGTAAACAAACAGTCCGTATACAGAGCTAAAAACCTGACAGAATTTATAGATTATCAGTTAAAACAGGGAAAGACAGACATGGAAATAAAAAATCTGTGCATTGCCTATAAATTCAAGGAAATACGCGACCTACCGGATATAAAACAAAGAGCCATACTCAATAAGCATTTAAAAAAGCTGAAGGGTAATTCAATAACAAGATAAGGAAGGTAATGAAAATGAATGATGAATTAAGAAAAATAGCAGAAAGTTTCACGGAATTTCAAAATTACGGCGGAGCAACCGATGATGAAGGTGTACTTACGCCGGAGGAAATAAAAAAACTCTTAGACAGTGATGAAGAAGGTGAATGAAAATGGCACTTCCGGAGAAAATTCAACAGCAGCGAAATGAAATGGTTAAACAGATTGTCGAGGATATAAAAGCCGGCAAGCCTTTTTTCTGGGATAGCGGACACTTTGGCAAATATCCCAGAAATCTACTTAAAGCCTTGCAGGGAAAGGACCAGTTTTATAATGGCATAAACAATTTAAAGCTCACTTTTACAGCCAACCGCTTCGGCTTTAAAGATAGTCGCTGGGCTACATTTAAGCAGGCGCAGGAAGCCGGCGCCAAAATAAAAAAAGGTGCCAAAGGCGTTCATATTGAGTTTTGGCAGTATGCAAAGCCTATTATGGAAGTAAATCCTAAAACAGGTAAAAAAGAACAAGTATATGTAATTGATGAGGAAACAGGAAAAAAAGTGCCGGCATACGCAGAGCTTGAGCATCCGATAGTAAAAAGCTATGTAGTATTCAACGCCGAGCAGATGGAAGGTATTGAACCGGAAAAAATAATAAAATTGTCGCACGAAAAAACAAACGAAGCTATGGAAAACATGATAAAAAACAGCGAAGCACCTGTTATCTTTGACCAGATATCTACAAACTACTATGAGCCTTCAAGCGATACAATCCACGTTATTCCTAAAGAGCATTTTAAATCCGTTGATGCCTTTTATGCCACGGTAAGTCATGAAATAGCACATTCTACAGGCAGTGAAAAACGGTTAAACAGGGTAACACTTACTACACCGTCATCATTCGGCAGCGAGATATATGCCAAAGAAGAACTCAGAGCAGAGCTTACCTCAATGTTTCTAGCGCAAAAATACAGCATAAATTTCGATAAAAGCCATTACGAAAACCATACGGCATATTTGCAAAGTTGGGCAAAGGTGCTTGAGAATAATCCAAACGAAATATTCAAGGCAGCATCAGAAGCCGAAAAAGCTATGAGATACATTGAAGAACGTATGATAAATATTCGTACAAACGAACTTGAAGTTGACGATAAAAAAATAGATAACATTGAAAATTTCTCTTCCAAAGCCGTAAAATTAAATGCTTCGCAGATGTATTTAGCTACAGCGCAAAAACTTTTAAAAGCAAGTAACAACACATGGCAGAAAGATTTTAATCAAACTATCATAGAAGAGCTTTCAAAGTCCGGTAAAAATATATTCGATATAAAAAATGCCGTAATGAAACATTCACCGGTCAAAGTTACAAACAGTGAACTTACTGAGCTGGCAAAAACACTAAAAAAATCCACTACACTCATAAGATAAAGGAGATTATAAAAATGACATTGCAAGATAATTACCAGGAAGCTCCACCAATGGATGATGCGTATCTTTCTTCCCTTGAAACAATGCAAGAGCCCTCTGAAGAGGAACTGGCACAAAATACACCGTATCAGGAACAGGAACAAACACAACCTGTACAAAAACAGGAACAAACACAACCTGTACAAAAACAGGAAAGTCATGATAAACAATCTGAAGTGAAACAGGAAATCCATGATAAACAACAGAAAGTAGCTACTCAGGAAAACGCAACTGCTGTACAAAGCCAAGTTCAGGAAACTGAACCAGAAAAGAAAAATACTACAGATAAGATTACAACAGACAGTTTTGACACTATTTCTGAAGAGAATGACGAAGCTCTTATCGAAGAGCAAAGTGCACGGACTGTCAATGAGAGACTGCAAAACATATTTTATTTCACAAACAAAGATGGCAATGATATTTCGTCCGTTGACAGAGCTTATCTTGAAACGTATCAGAAAATCATAAAGAACCTGCCGGCAGAAAATGTGGAAGACAAGGATATCATTTCCGGAAAGACGGACCGTTTTATTATTAGAGAACTATCCGGTAAATTTAACGCAGACGATATCTTTTCTACAGTAAAAAGACTTTCTCCGCTTGAATGGGAAGATGAAAATCTAACTAAAGCTATTACACAAGAACAACAGCTTAAAAAGCAGGAAGCAAAAAAAGATAGCGAAGAATATGCCCGTGAATACGCCCATCGCCTTGAAACGATTTTATATGTGCTTCATCAGGACAAAGAATATTCACCGGTTGAAAAAGCCTATTTAACAGCTTATCACGATACGATTGCCAATCTGGATATTGAAAGTACACAGTATAAAGAGGCAATTACTACTAATCTTGAAAAAGAGCTCGCCGATGAGCTTATAAAACAGGATTTTAAGGAAGATGAAATAATCGATACCATAGAGAAATATTCTCCGCTGCAACTGAATGCTGAAGAAATAGATAATCTTCTGCATCCGAACCAAAAAGAAAAAGATATCGATGACAGACTGGAAAATGAAAATTTTATTCAGGAAGAATTATGTACAAATAGCGATATAAAAAACATAATACAAGAATGTGAAGGTAATGCTGTAAAGGTTAGAAATGCCATATTTGTCAAAACAAAAACAACATACGACGCATTTATACGGCTCAATCGCATTAGAAACTTTCCGCGATTTATTACTAAACTGAGTGACAATCCAAAATATTTCTATCTGAAAGAAGCCTCCAAACTGAGAGAGCTGCAACTTCAAGGCAGAATTTTAAGCAACAAAGATGAAATTGCGATCTACAAGCAGAGCCAAAACGATACCATTATTGCAAGCAGGCTCATGGAAAAAGGCTGCAATAAAGAAGATATAGCCTCTCTTATGAAAAAATACTCGCCACTCAGACCAAATGACGATGAAATAAAACTTACGTTGCAAAATGCTGAAATTCTATATAAAATGGAAAAACTGTCAAACGTCAATGTTGAAGAGACGGCCGTAAAAAACGTAGCCGACGAATTTGTGCTTGAAGCTAAACAGGTAATGCTGAGTAACCTCACTAAAGGCAGCGGCGCCCTTTGGGATAATGAGGCTAACAGCGCCGTTATAAA
>USIX01000183.1 GCA_900554895.1 uncultured Megamonas sp.
TTGAAGAACGCCAGGACGGCAAACCGTTCTGTGTTATTGCCAATGAAGCCGGCAAATTGGACGAATACAAATCCGGCATGCTGGAAATGCGCAAACAGCAGCTTGACCAGCGTGTAGCTGACGGTACTATGAGCCAGGAAAGAGCAGATTATATTCTCGACAGAATGGAAAATAATCTGGCAAATTGTGACGGAACAGGTTACTGTGGCAACGGTTACTGCTGCGGCGGCTGGGGCGACGGTTACGGACCAGGTCATGGACGCGGCTGGCATCATGGCGGACACGGCTGCAGATGGTAATGGATTTTGAAAATAATAAAAAAGACGGCTTGCGATGACAGGTCGTCTTTTTTTGGCGTGATAAAAGATGATAAATTGAAAAAATTTTTAATAATACGGGAGCTTTATTGTAAACGATTGCATTTTTAGTGTATAATTGAACATAATGAAAAGATTTTTTGGAGGAATTATAATGGGATTATTTTCAAAGATGTTTGCAAACGGAGCTAAAAATTTCATCTCGCCGATGACGGGAAAAGTAGTATCCATGGAGAATGTTCCGGACCCGGCGTTTGCACAGAAGATGATGGGCGAAGGCTGCGGTATTGATTTGACGGACGGTACGGTGATAGCTCCGTTTGATGCGGAAATAACGGCGGCTTATCCGACAGGACATGCTTTCGGTTTGAAATCAAAGGAAGACGGCACGGAAATTTTAATTCATGTAGGTATTGATACGGTGGATTTAGAGGGTGAAGGTTTTGATACGAATATAAAAAAAGGCGACAGCGTAAAACAGGGTGATGTTCTTGTTGTCGTTGATTTGGATATGGTAAGGCAAGCGGGAAAATCGCTTGTTTCGCCGATTGCTTTTACAGGTAACGAAAAAGTTGAAGTTTATAAAATTGGACAAAATATCACTGCCGGTGAAAAAGGTCTTTTAAATTACGAGTGATTTGTGTATAATAGTAAACATATCTATTTGTACTATGAACCCTGTAGGAATAGAGAAACCTACAGGGTTTTGTAATTATGGGGAGGTTTTTTCATGATAGATGAGACAAAGAAGCTGAAACGCGGTCTGAAAAACCGTCATTTACAGATGATTGCACTCGGCGGAGCCATCGGAACAGGTCTTTTTTACGGTTCGGCGGCAACGATACAGCTGGCAGGACCGGCTATTTCATTATCTTATTTAATCGGTGGCTGTGTTATATTTTTTATCATGCGTATGCTTGGTGAAATGGCGGTGGATAATCCCGTTTCCGGCTCGTTCAGCGAATATGCCAATACATACTGGCATGAATTTGTCGGTTTTTTATCCGGCTGGAATTATTGGATGAATTATGTAATCGTAAGTATGGTTGAACTTACGGCGGTAGGCATTTATATAAATTATTGGTTTCCTGACGTGCCGCAGTGGCTGTCCGCTCTTATCTGCCTAATAATCATTACGGCAATCAATTTAATCAATGTGCGTATATACGGTGAATTTGAATTCTGCACGGCTATTGTAAAAGTGGCTGCAATCTGCTGCATGATAATTTTCGGTCTGTATATTATTTTTACGGACATGGGACCGTTCCCGGCCAATCTGAATAATCTGTGGTCGCACGGCGGTTATCTGCCGAACGGCTGGTGGGGTCTGGCTCTGTCACTCGTTGTTGTAATGTTTTCTTTCGGAGGTATTGAGTTAATCGGTATAACGGCGGGAGAAGCCGATGAGCCGCAAAAATCCATTCCGAAAGCGATTAATCAGGTTATCGTGCGTATTCTGCTCTTTTATATCGGTACGCTTGTCGTACTCATGATTTTATATCCGTGGAATGAAGTCGGCATGCAGGCAAGTCCGTTCGTACAGATTTTTTCCAATATCGGCATTCCGGCAGCGGCGCATTTATTGAATATTGTAGTACTTACGGCGGCGGTATCGGTGTATAACAGTGCTATTTACAGCAATTCCCGCATGCTTTACGGCCTTGCCAGCCAGGGCAATGCGCCGAAGATTTTAACGGCTCTGTCGCGTAACGGTGTACCGATGGTCGGTATTTTCGTTTCTTCCGGTATCACGCTTATTGCTGTAGTGCTTAATTATCTTTTCCCGGGAAAAGTGTTTATGTATCTCGTATCAATCGCTGTAGCCGCCGTGCTGGTAAGCTGGTTTATCATTGTCGTTACGCATCTGAAGTTTAAAAAGGCGAAACAGCGTGAAGGTGTAGCAGATAAACTGCATTTTAAAGCAATCGGTTATCCGTTCATCAATTATTTCTGCATTGCTTTTCTGATTTTCATTGCCGTAATGATGTATCAGATTCCTGATACTCAGATGGCGCTCTACATTCTGCCGGTATGGCTGATTGTTCTGGCTGTCGGTTACAGCCTTAAAAAGAAATAGATGTTCATTTTTCTTTTTAAGTCAAAAGAAAAACGAACCAAAAATCACCTAAAGGTATAAGATATCTCTAAACGATAAATCGTAAAGAGATATCATAAAAAAACTTTTTTTACGTTTCGCTATCGCTGCACTGGGCAAGCTTTCATAACCCTTCTAAAAAACAAACGGTACAACGGCTCGAAACGCTCGGAATTTGACTCGTGCCTTCTAATTCCAGCAGTAATAAAAAATGAGCTGTTAATACTATATTTTGCTAGTCATGCCCAAAATTTCATCCATGTTGGAGATTTTCACGGTAGCTTTAGCTATTAAAAATCTCTTATGGGCTACGAACCAAGGCACTTTCTCAGATTAGAAATTTATATTAAAAAATCCCGACTGAACAATAAATACTGTTCAATCGGGATTTTCTTTATTTAGGTTGGGAATTGATTTTTGTTACTTGACAGGAATTTTCGTGTAGCGTATGCTATTTAGTAGCCTGGGAACTGGCAAAAATCTTAGGCTGCAGTCGCTGTGAAACGGCAATTTCATGGCGGCTTTTTTTATTACGCTATTCATTTGTATCTTCCTATCTGTTTTATTTATTAGCCTCTTGTTTTACCGCCGGCAACATTGAGTGTTACACCGTGAATATAGGAGGCTCTGTGACTTGCTAAGAACATTACCGTATCGGCAACTTCCGTAAGTTTTCCGTCGCGTCCGAGCGGAGTCGTTTTTGTGCTGGTGTAACCAGCACGAAGCTGTTCTACCGTGATGCCGCGGGTATAAGAGAGAGCTTCTTCGTAAGAAAGAGTTCTAAGACCCGTCGCTTCAAGGATACCAGGAGCTACGCCAACTACGCGTACATTGTGCTTACCGAGTTCTTTTGCCCAGGAACGGGTGAAAGAGTTTACGGCATTTTTTGTAGCTGCATAAATGCTTTGACCTTCAGAACCTTCCAAACCGCTTTCGGAAGACATGTTGATGATGACGCCTTCGCCGTTTTTAACGAATTCATGACCGAGTGCCTGAGCGCAGAGGAATACACCTTTGATATTTACGGCGGAAACTTTGTCGAATACTTTTTCATCAAGTTCGTATTTGCCGTACGGGTCGTTTTTGTCTACTAAGAGGCGCGGAATATTGATACCGGCATTATTTACGAGAATATCGATTTTGCCGAATTTTTCTTTAGCTGCCGCAACCATGGCTTTTACACTTTCGCCGCTTGTTACATCAGTCTGTACATATAAATATTCACCACTGCCGTCTTTTAAATCATATTCCGGAACATGCGGGTTCATATCGCAAACCACAACATTAGCACCGTTATCCAAAAATGCCTGTACTACAGCTTTGCCGATACCGGAAGCACCGCCTGTAACTACAGCAGTTTTTCCTTCAAGAGCTAACCATGACATTATCAATCACTCCAATTTCTAAATTATTTTATGCTTTGAAAATAGCTATTTCGCTGCCGACCTGCGGAAGAGCAACGTCTTTATCTTCAAGATACAGACTGCCTTCCAGGGATTCTCCGTCTGCATTGTTGTTGAAACGCAGGCAGATATGACCTAAATTGCCGAGATTTTTCTGTACTTCACAGCCAACTTCAACAATTTTATATTCGGCATCATTGATTTTTAAAATATCGCCGGCTTCAATCGTATCCGTAAGTTCATTACCTGTATGAACGACACAGAATTCTGCAAGTTCCGCCGGAGCCATATCACCGAACAGAATAATCATTTTTTCACCGAGAAAATCACTCGCCATAGGACCGAGTTCTTTTACAGTCGTGGAATAAATCTTTTTCATAGAAATTCTCCTTACATAAATCTATCTGAAACAAAATCAGCTTTCGTATAAACCGAAGCTTGCAAGCCAAGCCAAAATTACGTTGATTGGACCTGTAATAAAGCGCGAGTAGAGTACGGACGGAACGCCGACTTCAACTGTCTGCGGTTCAGCTTCTGCAGAAACTACCAATCGTACCAATGCCGATAATGCA
>USIX01000184.1 GCA_900554895.1 uncultured Megamonas sp.
GCGCAATATAAGAATAAATTAAAAAATATTTCTTTTTATATTATATTGTGCCGAACCGGCACTTTTACAAATTTTTTCTTTAAATTCGTTTTCTTTAAAATCAAAGAAAAATGAACAGTTCAGTAAATGGAAATCTTGCTCATTTATTATTATTGTGATATCATATCAGATGTATAAATTGATAAAAACGATGATGAAGACAGTAGACTGAAAAAGAACGCTTCAGAGAGCCGAGTAAGCTGAAAATCGGTGCAAGTATTTTTCTTTTGAATATCACTTCGAAGTTGCAGGCTGAAATTATTATTGAGATTAAGCTGTGTCGGGTCCCTCCGTTAAAGGGGTTGCATATGGTAGTATGTGAAATAGGTGGTATAATGATAGCATAGCTTTCATCTTATTTTTAGATGAGGGCTTTTTTGTTATATTGCAAGGCTCTTGTCCTATTTTGGCAGGAGCTTTTTTCATATGCTGGGAAATTTTAATTATTAAGGAGGATATGCCCTGTGTATAACAAGGTAGATACTAATCTGAATTTCGTTGACCGCGAAAAGCAGATTGAAAAATTCTGGGAAGAACACGATATATTCAAAAAACAGGTTCATCAGCACGAAGACGCCGATGTATTCACTTTTTATGACGGTCCGCCGACAGCCAACGGCAAACCGCATATCGGACATGTGCTGACCCGTGTTATTAAAGATATGATACCGCGCTATCAGGCAATGAAAGGCCATAAAACAATCCGTAAAGCCGGCTGGGATACGCACGGCCTGCCGGTTGAACTGGAAGTTGAAAAGCTTTTGGGCATCAACGGCAAGGAACAGATTGAAGCGTACGGCATTGAACCGTTCGTGGAAAAATGCAAGGAAAGTGTTTGGAAATATGAAGGCATGTGGGAAGAATTTTCCAAAGCCGTAGGTTTTTGGGCGGATATGAAAGACCCGTACGTAACGTATCATAATGATTATATCGAATCGGTATGGTGGGCATTAAAGGAAATTTGGAATAAAGGTCTTTTATATAAAGGTCATAAAATCGTGCCGTACTGCCCGCGCTGCGGAACACCGCTCTCCTCGCACGAAGTGGCACAGGGATATAAGGACGTAAAAGAAAAATCAGCTTTTGTCCGTTTTAAAGTAAAAGGTGAAGATGCGTATTTCCTCGCTTGGACGACAACTCCGTGGACACTCCCGTCAAACCTCGCACTGTGCGTAAATCCGGAAATTACCTATGTAAAAGTGCAGCAGGGCGATTACACCTATTATATGGCGAAAGAACTTTGCGATAAAGTTCTCGGCGAAGATTATACAGTCATTGAGGAAATGACAGGCAAATCCCTTGAATATAAAGAATATGAACCGCTTTATCCGTATGCTGTCGGCAAGCTTAACGGCAAGAAAGCATTCATTGTAACGTGCGATGACTATGTAACGACAACAGACGGTTCAGGTATCGTTCATATGGCGCCGGCTTTCGGTGAAGACGACTCCCGTGTATGTCAGAAATACGGTG
Organism: uncultured Megamonas sp.; assembly: GCA_900554895.1. Lineage (GTDB taxonomy): Bacteria > Bacillota > Negativicutes > Selenomonadales > Selenomonadaceae > Megamonas > Megamonas gallistercoris. The sequence goes on from USIX01000184.1 coordinate 1,513, forward strand.
TGGGCTTTGTACAGTTCGTTGATGCTAAAGGCTGTATGACGGAAGATACGGATTGGCCGGGCGTATTCGTTAAGAAGGCCGACCCGAAAATTTTAAAAGACCTTGAAGAAAGAGGCTTACTGTTTTCCGCTCCTGCATTTGAACACAGTTATCCGCATTGCTGGCGCTGTGATACGCCGCTGCTTTATTATGCGCGTGAAACATGGTTTATCCGTATGACGGCGGTTCGTGACAGACTTATTGCCAATAACAATACTATCAACTGGATACCGTCGACAATCGGTAAAGGCCGTTTCGGCGACTGGATTGAACATGTGCAGGATTGGGGTCTTTCCCGTAACCGTTACTGGGGTACGCCGCTCAATGTCTGGGAATGTGAATGCGGTCATCAGCATGCCATCGGTTCCATTGAAGAGCTGAAATCAATGTCCGATAACTGTCCTGACGATATCGAACTGCATCGTCCGTTCATTGATGCCGTAACGATTAAATGTCCTGAATGCGGTAAACAGATGCACCGTGTATCGGAAGTTATCGACTGCTGGTTCGACTCCGGTTCCATGCCGTTTGCGCAGTGGCATTATCCATTTGAAAACAAGGAACTTTTTGAAGAACAGTTCCCGGCGGACTTCATCTCCGAAGCAGTCGACCAGACACGCGGCTGGTTCTACTCTCTGCTTGCCATCTCCACGCTTTTATTCGACAAAGCTCCGTACAAGAACGTTATCGTACTCGGCCACGTGCTTGATGCACAGGGACGTAAGATGAGTAAATCGAAAGGCAACGCTGTGGAACCGATGAAAGCTCTTGCTAAACACGGTGCCGATGCAATCCGCTGGTATTTCTACGAAAACAGTGCTCCGTGGCTGCCGAACCGTTTCCATGATGCCGCAGTGCAGGAAGGTCAGCGCAAATTTATGGGAACGCTCTGGAATACGTATGCGTTCTTCGTGCTTTATGCCAATATCGACCAGTTCGACGTATCCAAATACACGCTTGAATATGATAAATTATCCGTTCTCGACAAATGGTGTCTGTCCCGCTTAAATACGGTAATCAAAACCGTTGACGAAGACCTTAATGATTATAAAATCACGGAAGCGGCGAAAGCACTTGAACAGTTTGTTGATGAGCTTTCCAACTGGTATGTAAGAAGAAGCCGTGAACGTTTCTGGGCGAAAGATACGGACCAGAACAAAATCAACGCTTATCTGACATTGTATACGGCGCTTACGACCGTTATCAAATTGGCGGCACCGATGATACCGTTTATGACGGAAGCTATTTACCAGAACCTTGTATTGAACACGGAAAAAGATGCACCGGAAAGCGTTCATCTCTGCTCCTATCCTGTTGCTAATGAAGCACATATCGATACCGAACTGGAAACAACAATGGATTTAGTGCTTAAAGCCGTAGCTCTCGGCCGTGCAGCCCGCAATGAAGCCAATATCAAAAACCGTCAGCCGATTGCGCTTATGTATATCAAAGCACCGTTCCAGCTTAACGAATACTATACGAAAATCGTTGCGGAAGAACTCAATGTTAAACAGATTGAATTCAAGGACGACATGGATGAATATCTGAACTATGAAATCAAACCGCAGTTCAAAGTTCTCGGTCCGAAATACGGCAAACAGATGAAGGAAATCGCTGCAGCACTGGCTAAACTGAACGGGCATGAAGCAAAAGCGGAACTTGACAAGAATAAATGCCTGAAACTTGCGCTTCCTTCTGGTGAAGTAACACTCGTTCCGGAAGATTTGGACGTAAAAATGACGCAGACGGAAGGTTTTGCGGCACAGCGCGACGGCGGAGTAACGGTAGCTATTTCCACCGTATTGACACCGGAACTCATTGAAGAAGGTTTCGTACGCGAAATCATCAGTAAAGTTCAGACAATGCGCAAAGAAAACGGTTTTGAAGTAACTGACCGCATTACCGTATTTGCACAAGGCAACGATAAAATTGCCAAATTCATGCAGGACAACGCTGATACAATTAAGAAAATCACCTTAGCTGATGAACTTGTTTATGACAAAGTAGACGGTTTCACGAAGGAATGGAATATCAACGGAGAAAAAGTAACTCTCGGCGTAAAATAATAAAATATACGACAAAAGCAGGCATTTAATGCCTGCTTTTTTTATAAGTCGATTATACGTATTTCATTGCCGTGCGGTAGAAGCAGATTATATAAATCCTCGAATTTCAAAAAGACGGTCGCCGTATTTTCCATCGGGTGCATACCGATTGTCTGATTTTGCAGTTCGCTGTCAAAAATCATCAATACGTTTTTGGCTTTATTATTTAAAATAGCAAACGGCGTTACGCTGCCCGGTTTAACACCCAGCATTTCCTCCATAGCATCCTGTTTGGCAAAACTTAATCGCTTACTTGGAATTTTGGTGCTGAGCTCTTTCAAGTTTATCTGCTTGTGCACAAACAGCGATACAAGATAGTAGTTTTTCTTTTTTGCATCGCATAAAAACAGATTGCGAATGACTTTATCATGATTAGGAAGACCGGATGCGTCGCCTTCCTCTACGGAGAAAATTGGAGAATGTTCATATTTAATGAAATCAATATGTTTATCGGTAAGATATTGCAGTAGTTCAGCTTTATTCAAGATAAAAACTCCTTTACAGTTTAATGAAAAATAACCTGAAGAAAATCTTCAGGTTATTTTTTTGCGTAAATGCCAGATTAACGACTTTCTATCGGATATATATAATAGAAAGCCAAAACAACGTTTGTTACGGTTAAATTTTTTTGAATAGTTAAAACTAATAAATATTCAAATACAACCTATGTTAATGTTAAACAGATAACAATTGATGATAAATTCTTATTTGAATGTAATTTA
>USIX01000185.1 GCA_900554895.1 uncultured Megamonas sp.
TTAAAAAATACGGTTTTAAAAATGTCGTTATCGACCCGGTTATGGTATGTAAAGGCATAGATGATATCATGGTGCCGGAAGCTGCTGCAGCTATAAAAGCAAAACTGGTACAATGTGCTGACGTAATCACGCCGAACACGGTAGAAGCCGCTTATATCGCTGATATGGAAAAAGTCGAAACACTGGACGATATCAAGACGGCCTGCGTAAAAATCAACAAGCTTGGAGCTAAAAACGTCATCATAAAATCGGGCAGCCGTGTTGATGGCGACTATATGATTGACGTACTGTTCGACGGCAGAGACTTTACAATTGAACGCAAACTGAAACAGAAAAATATTTACAATAACGGCGCCGGCTGTACTTTTTCCGCTGCCGTAACGGCAGGTCTCGCAAAAGGCCTGAGCGTACAAAAAGCATTCTGCGCAGCACAGAAATTCATTGACGAAGCTGTTGCAAATTCTTTTAAAATCAATAAATACGCCGGAGCTCTGGCTCACTGGAAAACAAGATAAACAAAAAGCTGTTGCACAAAAAATGCAACAGCTTTTTTATACAAACTTTTAAAAAATGTAGTTTTGCCAAAAAGGCTTATAGACTCATTTAGCAGAATTGTTATAATAAATAGTGTTATACAAACAGAAAGCTGGTGAGTATATGAACAAGAAAAAAATCATATGTATGTTGTTTATTCTAATGCTTGTTGCCGGCGGCGGATATTATTATTACATGATGAATAAAGATGACAGGCTGACTGCCAGCGGCACGGTTGAGGTTACGAAATACGACGTAACGCCGCGTATTGCAGGCTACATTCGCGAACTGACGTGTCGTGAAGGCGATTTTCTGACAGAAGGCGTGCTCGTCTGCCGACTTGAACGGGAAGATTTGCAAAGACAAAATGAAAGCGGCTGGCAGGCTGTTGAAGCGGCGCAGGCAACTTTAACCGATTTGCAGAAAGGTTCGCGCGAACAGGAAATTTTCATGGCAAAATCGCAGATTGACAGAACGAAGGCGGTTTATGACAAAGCTTCGGCGGATTTAACCCGCAATGAGCAGTTATACGCCGTGGGAGGCATCAGCCGACAGGAACTTGACAATGCCCGTGAAGCTAATAAAGTGGCAAAAGAAGATTATCTGTCTGCTCAGGCTAATTACGATTTAGTCATGGAAGGTACGCGGACTGACCAGATAGCGGCTCAGGCGGCGGAAGTACAGCGTCTGATTGCTGCTGCCCGGGCTAATGAAGATTTAGTGAACAATACGAACTTATTCAGCCCGGTAGACGGTGTGATTATCAGCAAAAATTTTGAAAACAATGAATATATAAACGCTGGAGAGAGTGTTGTAACGATAGCCGACTTAAAGGACTGCTGGATCAAAGTGTATATTTCCACCGCGGATTTGGGCAAAGTATATATCGGACAGGAAACAGAGCTGACGGTTGACGGCTTTCCGCAGGAAAAATTTACGGGAAAAGTCGTTGAGATAAACGATGAGGCGGAATTCACGCCGCGTGAAAGCATAACCCAAGATGAACGTGCCAATATGGTTTTCGCCGTAAAAATTCAAATCGAAAATCCTGACGGAAAAATTAAGGCCGGTATGCCGACGGATGTGATTTTCCATGATTGAAATAAATAATATCAGTAAAAGTTTCGGACAGGTAAATGCACTTTCCGACTGCACTTTAAAAATAGAAGACAATGCCATGATGATAATTGCCGGAGGAGACGGAGCCGGAAAAACAACACTTTTAAAAAGTATAGCAGGACTTGTTACACCTGATAAAGGGCAGGTTTTAATCAACGGACAGAGTCCAAGCCGGCAAAAGGAATGTTTCGGCTACATGGCGCAGCAATTCAGCTGGTATAAGAATTTAAGCGTGAACGAAAACATCATTTTATCGGCCACTTTACATGATTTAAGTAAAAAACAGGCAGAAAATGTCGGCGCAGAGATTTTAAAATTCGTGGGCTTGTATCCTTTCAAAGACCGTCTGGCAGGAAAATTATCCGGCGGAATGAAACAGAAATTGGCTCTTGCTGCTGTATTGGTATATAAACCCCAGTTTTTACTGCTGGATGAGCCGTCAACAGGAGTTGACCCCGTATCGCGTCAGGAATTTTGGGAACTGGTTCAGCAAATTAATGAACAGGGAACTACCGTGATTGTCGCTACGCCGTATTTTGACGAGGTCAGTTACTGCCGTGAAGTCGTTTTGATGAATAAAGGAAGAATTTTAATTAATGATACTTTAGCGGCACTGAAAAATAAATTTCCTGATAAAAAATTCAATTTAGAAGATATATTTTTTAAATTGACTGATGAGGAATGATTTATGATGAAATATGCTATTTATACAGAAAATCTAACAAAGAAGTTCGGCGATTTTACTGCTGTAGACAATCTTTCCCTGAAAATAGAACCCGGCTGTATTTACGGACTGCTCGGTTCCAACGGTTCGGGCAAAAGCACGACTATCCGTATGCTCTGCGGCGTTCTGCCTTTAACGGCAGGAAGAGTAGAAATCCTGGGAAACGATATTCAAAACCTTGTCCAAGTTAAAACGCAAATCGGCTATATGTCGCAGAAATTTTCTCTCTATCCTGACCTGACCGTATTGGAAAATATCAAATTCTATGCCGGACTATACGGTGTAGACAGAGAAATATTGGATGAACGCATCGAAGAAATACTGCATATGGCAGGCGTTGTCAAGCAGCAGCATCTGCTGGTAAAAAATCTTTCCGGCGGCTGGAGACAGCGGCTGGCACTTGGCTGCGCCCTTATCCATAAACCCAAACTGCTATTTCTGGATGAAGCAACAAGCGGAGCCGACCCGAGAGCAAGAAGGAGCTTCTGGCAGATTATCACTGAGCTGGCGCAAAGCGGCATAACAATTTTAGTAACGACGCATTTTATGGAAGAAGCGGAACTGTGCTACCGTATCGGATTTCTGCATCAGGGAAAATTATTAATCGACTCCACGCCTAAAGATATCAGAAAAATCATGCCCAAACCCTCTGCCACCTTAAACGAAGTTTTCGCTTTTCTGACAAGACAGAAGGCGGTGAATATATCATGAACAGACTAAAAGCCATGCTGTACAAGGAATTCATTCAGTTAAGACGCGATATAACAATGCTGCGTCTTTTAGTAATGCTGCCGATTGTACAGATAATCATATTCGGACTTGCCATTGATACGGACGTAAAACATATTCCGACAGTTGTTTTCGACCAGTGCAGACAGGAAGAAAGCAGGGAATTACTGGATGCTTTCACTGCTACCAACTACTACGACATAAAATATACGGCAAGCAATCTCGCCGAAGTAAACGACAAAATAAACTCCGGGCAAGCAGTAGTGGGTATCGTTTTCCCACCGGATATGGTGCGCGACATCAAACACGGCGAGCCGGCACAAATTCAGCTGCTTGTGGACGCCAGCGACAATATGGCGGCAACTTCGGCAATCAGCACGGCGCAACTTGCTATTCAGCAGAAATCGCAGCAGATGCAGCTTGCGAAAGTTTCCAATAAGGAAAATATAACGAGTGCCGTATACGACCTGCGCATCCGCCCGTGGTACAATCCTGATTTTATCAGTGCCTACTACATTATCCCGGGCATTATCGGTATTGTACTGACCATGACTCTCGTTATGGCAGCCAGTATGTCCATTGTCCGTGAACGGGAGGAAGGTACACTGGAACAGCTGCTTATTACGCCGCTGCGCCCGTTAGAATTAATGATTGGCAAAATCGTGCCGTATATCTGCGTCGGTTATGTCCAGATAACGATTGCCACTTTTATCGGAACGGTGTTTTTCAATGTACCTTTCAGAGGCAGCATCATTCTGCTCTATCTACTGAGCACTATTTTTATGGTAGCGTGTCTAGCACTGGGAATTTTTATTTCCACTATAGCTCAAAATCAGATGCAGGCAATGCAGCTGTCCTTTTTTGTCATGCTTCCGAGTATTCTGCTGTCCGGATTTATGTTCCCGCGCATAGCCATGCCGGATTTTTTCTATTATTTCAGCATGATAATACCGATGACTCACTTTGTCCAAATCACACGCGGCATTTTCTTGAAAGGTATCGGTCTGGAATATCTGTATCAGCCCGCACTGTTTTTAATTATTTTTTCTGCTATTGCTTTAATCATAAGTATTTGGAAATTCAAAAAATCACTCACATGATTTTTAAGTTCATTTTTCTTTTGAAATCAAAAGAAAAAAAGACGCAAAAAGAAAACTTTGAACATTATAATTTCTATTTGTAGAACTGTTCATTTTTCTTTGACGCAAAGAAAAACGAACCAAAAAGAAACATTTTTAACG
>USIX01000186.1 GCA_900554895.1 uncultured Megamonas sp.
TGCAACTGTACTGTATGAACAGATGATGGGCAGTATTCCTGATTTTAACCGCGGTGCCGTTGTAGCTATCATGATGCTTCTGCCTTCCATTATCAGTATTGCCTTATTGTGTTATCTGCAAAAATACAATGTACGCTACAATAAAATTTCTCAGATTGAACTTAAAGTAAATCGTTTGCGCGATGCTTTTTGGGGTGCACTGTCTACGATAATTCTCGTTATGGTTTTATCCATGTTCATTGTAATTTTCCTCATGCCGTTCATTCAGGAATGGCCGTACAGAATGGCATTCACAACGGAACATATCACATCAATTCTTAGCGACTCCGCTATTATAGATGTTTATCTGAACTCTCTGTTCGTTTCCGCACTGACGGCCGTTATCGGCTTGTTCGTTTCTTACGGAGCGGCTCTGATTACAGCGAGAAGTTCGCTTGCCGGCAGCAGTAAATTTACTGTAAACTCCATTGCCCTCATCACTAACACTATTCCGGGTATGGTAATCGGTATTGCGTATCTTATGCTCTTTTCCGGCAGCACGCTGCAAAATACTTTTGCTTTGATTATCATTTGTAATGTAGTGCATTTCTTCTCCACACCGTATCTGATGCTGAAAAGCTCTCTGGAAAAACTCAATAAATCATGGGAAAATACGGCGCTTCTTATGGGAGACAGCTGGTTCAAGACGCTGCGCCGCATTATTACTCCTAATATAAAAACAACGATACTGGAAGTTCTCGGTTATTACTTTGTAAATGCTATGGTAACCATCAGTGCCGTCATCTTTATCGCCGGTGCGCAGACCATGGTTATCACTGCAAAAATCAAAGAGTTGCAGTATTTCGGCAAGTTCAATGAAATTTTCGTACTGTCCATTCTTATCTTATTGACAAATCTTATTGTTAAAGGCTTGTTAGGACTGATGGCGAAAAAAAGAGTAACGGTAAAAAAAGAAAATAAAAATAAAATTACAAAAACTAAAGGGGAATTAGCAGTATGAAAAAGAGAAAGATTTTAACGGCATTAATGGCCGGTGCAGCATTATGCGCTTCCATGTTATTCGGCGGCTGCGGCGGCAGTGACAGTGCGTCCACTTCTGGTGATGACAGCAAGGTTGTCATTTATTCCAACGCTGATGATGAAGCAGTCGACGCTATGAAAAAAGCACTCGATAACAACGGTTTTAAAGACAAATATATTATGCAGACATTTGGCACGTCTGAACTCGGCGGTAAATTGATGCTCGAAGGCAAAAATATTGAAGCTGATGTAGTAACGATGAGCACATTCTATCTTGACAGTGCGCAGGAAAAAAATAAAATGTTCACTGATTTAACTTTTGATTACAAACCGCTTGGTGAAAAAGTAAGCTTCTATGCACCGATTACTTCACAGGAAGGTACAATTATTGTAAATACGGAAAAAATGAAAGAAGCTAATCTGCCGATGCCTGCTTCATTGAAGGATTTGGCTAATCCGATTTATAAAGATCAGATTTCCGTAACCGACGTTAAAGCATCTTCTACAGCTTGGCTCTTAATTCAGGGTCTTGTAAGCTCCTACGGTGAAGAAGAAGCTAAACAGATTTTAGCAGGTATTTATAAAAATGCCGGTCCTCATATTGAAAACTCCGGTTCTGCACCGCTCAAAAAAGTTCGTGCTGGTGAAGTTGCAATCGGTTTCGGCCTCAGACAGCAGGCTGTAGCTGATAAACAGGATGGTCTTCCTATTGATTATGTAGACCCGGCGGAAGGCAACTTCTCACTTCAGGAAGCAGCTGCTGTTATCGATAAAGGCGACAAAACGAAAGCTGATGCTGTGAAAATGGTTGAATGTATTATTAAAAACGGTAGAGCGGACCTTCTGAAATCCTATCCAAACCCGATTTACGAAGGTGAAGCTTCCGACTCCGTATTCAAATCTACAAATCCGAAAACTTTTGCTGAAAAATTAAGCGTTGATTTACTCAAAAAACATCAGGAATTGTCCGAAGCTGCTAAACAGCTTGTATCCGGCAACTGATAATTGCGTTACTGATAAATAAAAAAGGTCTAGGCAATATCTCTGCAATATTGCCATAGACCTCTTTTTAAGGATAATTATATTATTTAAGTTTAAGAGGAGAATTTTCATGAAAAACTACAAATTACTGACACCGGGTCCGCTCACTACGACCGATACGGTTAAACAGCAAATGCTGTTCGACCACTGTACATGGGATGATGATTACAAAAAAATCACGCTGGAAATCATTGACGAATTACTGACGCTTGCTCATGTGGATAAAGAAAAATATACTGCTGTATTAATGCAGGGAAGCGGTACTTTCGGCGTGGAAGCGGTACTTACCTCTGTAATCGGTAAAGATGACTGTCTGTTAATCTGTGCTAACGGCGCTTACGGTAAACGCATGGCTGAAATCGCTAAATATGCGGGTATTGACTATCATCTCTATATGGAGGACTATGATAAAGTTCCTTCCGCACAGAAAGTTGAAGAATTATTAAATGAATATCCGGAAATTACGCACGTTTCCATGGTTCACAGTGAAACAACTTCCGGTATTTTAAACGACATAGCTTCCGTTGCTGAAGTAGTAAAAGCACATAATAAGACTTTTATCGTTGATGCCATGTCCAGCTTCGGCGGTGTGGATATCGAGGTGGAAAAACTTGGTATCGATTTCATTATCAGCAGTGCCAATAAATGTATTCAAGGCGTACCAGGCTTCTCATTCATTATCTGCGACCGTGAAAAACTTCTGGCAAGCAAAGGCAAAGCAAGAAGTCTTTCGCTTGATATTCTCGCTCAATGGGAAACGATGAGCAAGGACGGCAAATGGCGCTTCACTTCCCCGACACACGTTGTTCTCGCTTTCGCTCAGGCACTTAAAGAGCTTAAAGCCGAAGGCGGTATTCCGGCACGCAACAGACGTTATTGTGAAAACAACCGCATTCTCATTGAAGAAATGGCAAAACTCGGTATTAAACCGTATATCAACGGTACGTATCAGGGACCTATCATCACTACATTCTTCTATCCGGAAAATGCTGATTTCTCTTTTGGTGAAATGTATCAGTACATTAAAGACAGAGGCTATGCTATCTATCCGGGCAAAGTAACGGATGCTGACACTTTCCGCATCGGCAATATCGGCGAAATATATCCGGAAGATATGTACAAACTCGCACAAATCATGACTGATTTCTTAAACAGTAAAAAATAATATTAACAGATTGGGGTATAAAATAAATGAAATACGAAGGAATTATTTTTGACTGGGCTGGCACTACTGTAGATTACGGCTGCATGGCACCTGTTAAAGCATTTGATGAAGCATTCAGAGCATACGGTATTGAACCGACGATGGAAGAAATCAGAAAACCGATGGGTATGTTGAAAATCGACCATGTACGCACTATGCTCGGCATGGAACGCATCAATAAATTATGGCAGGAAAAATACGGCCGCGACTGGACGGAAGATGACGTAAAAGCCATTTACGAACTCAGTGAAAAGAAAATTTTTGAAGTTCTCGATAAATACACGGACATAAAACCGCATGTACTTGAAACAATCATTGAAATACGCAAAAAAGGTCTTAAAATCGGTTCTACTACCGGCTACACCAGCGATATGATGGAAATTGTAACCGATAGAGCAAAACAGCAAGGCTATACACCGGATTTCTGGATTAGTCCGGATAAAGTGAACAGCAAAGGACGTCCGTATCCGTACATGGTTTTCCATAATATGGAAGCACTCAATCTTGATGATGTGCATAAAGTTTTGAAAGTCGGCGATACTGTAGCCGATATAAAAGAAGGATTAAATGCCGGTTTGGAAACAGTCGGTATCATTGAGGGAAGTTCCATCATGGGTCTTACTCAGGATGAATATGAAGCACTTTCTCCGGCAGAACGTGAAAAAATCGACTTGAAAGTTGTTTCCACTTATCAGGATGCAGGTGCAACGTATATTATCAGAGATATTCGCGGTCTCTTAGACTTATTAAAATAATACACTCACGCAAAAAGGGCTTGAAACCGAATGATTTCAAGCCCTTTTTTATTGTATATTTTTCAATAGCCGTTTACGATAATGTCCACTTTGCCGGTGTCGGGATGGAAAATCAACCCGTGTACCGGAATAGTTTTGGCAATGAGCGGATTTTTTTTGATTTTATCCACAGCGTCTTTGACGTTTTCGACCGGATGATGAAAATTGTCTACCCAGTGAATTAATTCGTCTTTTACACTGTCAATGGCGTTTTCATCTATGCCCATATCGAGCATGGATTTTATCAGTTCGTCCGAAGTGGCATGAGCCATACCGCATTCA
>USIX01000187.1 GCA_900554895.1 uncultured Megamonas sp.
GCACGCATGAGATTTACGAGTGCACTGCCGAATGCCGCACCGCGGCCGTGGCCTACATGCAAGGGACCTGTCGGATTTGCACTGACATATTCAATCTGAATTCGCGGTACATCACGTTTTGGCAGATTGCCGAAACTTGTTCCCTGTTTTAATAAATCCGCCAGTGAAGCATAGATAACGTCGGATTTTAAATAAAAATTAATAAATCCCGGACCGGCAATAGCCGTTTTTTCTAAAAATGGAGCATCTAAACGATTTACAATTTCCTCAGCGATTTTTCGCGGTGCAGCATGAAAAACTCTCGCCGATTGCATAGCAATATTAGATGCAAAATCACCCAGTTCCTTTTTCGGCGGAACTTCCAGCACAATCTGCGGCAGTTCGCCCGCCGGAAGAGCTTCTTCCGCAATAGCTTTCTGGGCTGCATCTTTAATAGCCTGTATAAGCAAATCTTTAGTATCCAATTAAAATCCTCCCATAATACATAATATATTGTAATAAATCTTCAAAATCAGTTGGCCGGCTGAATTTTAATAATCAACTCATTGTCACTTTGCCAGCCGCCATTTATATATAAAGCATAATCTATCTCAATGATGCGACCTTCGGCATCAGAAACCATCTTAAAGCGATGCGTTTTTACAGTCAACTGCAGTTTGCCGTAAGGCGTTTCATAATCACTACTGCTTACCTGTCCTTTGGCAAAATGCTGCTGCTGTTTTACGCCGCCACTGCGCGTCAACGTCAAAAAATCTTCTCCAATTTTCAGCATTGTAGAAGTTTCCCGCTTGTCGACCAAATCTGTCTCCTTATATATGACATAGGAAATACCGCCTCTTATATGATGATTGGCAAGTGCCTTTGTCTTTACGGTATTTTCCTCTGTCCCTTTTTGCTTACTGTTAATTTTAACAATAACCCTGTTCATGCAAATCTCCCTATAAATACACTATGCACTATTATAACTTAATCTTTATACCTTGCCAACCGTATTTACAGTTTATCCTTGAAATTTCGCACTAAATTTTTTAATCATTTTTACCGGACGGTATGATTCCTTTGCTTTACGCAGACCTTCCAGTCCCATATCCTCTTCACGGTTGATGTATGTCATATCCGCCCATTCATGCTCTACAAATGCCTGATTAATTGCAGTGTAGGCCCCGTTTACGTCCGGGTCGGCTTTTTCCACGTGAATTACGGCTGTATCGCTGTTGAGCGCTTCGCCGAAAGTAAACGCCATAACTTTGTTCACCATGAAGATAGCTCCGCCCTTTAATTTGAGCTCATCAAAATTGTTCAATACTTCAATTATCGCATCGCGCTCCGCTTTAATAAACGGGTCGTCCGGCGTAAGCGTCAGTCTTTTTTTATACCAGCCGTTGATAGTAATCTTACACAATGTAATTATATCATTATTAATCGGCAAATACTCGGCTTCTGGATAATTTTTTCGGAAACTGTTCAAATGATTTTTCTTGGAATGAAACTTTCTTCCCGACAGTTTTATCAGGTCTGCCGCATTATAGACATAATCATATTCATCACGGTTTGTTTCAAATTCAAACGTACCGCCCGGATATGATTTCAAACGTTCAACCACATTTTCCTCCAGACCGGACAAAACAAGCGGCAATCCGAGATTTTTAAAATAATCTCTTAATTTATCCATTGCCGTAAACAGTTTTTCTTCTGTACAAAGCGGTTCCAGCGCAAAAGTCTCGTTTTCATACTGCGCCGTGAAAAATAAAATATCATCTTCAATGCACCACATAATATTGAACGGCTTGCGCCACATGAACAAATTCGTGAAATTCAGATGGGCATTTTCATGGTAATTTAGTCTAAAATATGGGTCTAATATATTTTTATCTTCTATCTTAAGTTCCTGAAATAAAATAATAATCACCTGCTTTACTATTATTCAAATTAAACCTGAATTTAATCTAATGATACATTATAGCAAATTTTTCCGACCAATGCCAGCTTTTACCATGTCATAAAAAAATCCCGCAACGATAATAAATCATTGCGGGATTTCTTTATCTGTCCAAAACGCCGTTCAATACCGTCTGAGCATTCATACCCGTTTGAGCACTGACTTTTTCTTTCAGGATATCGACGATTTCCTGCAACTGTTCCGGCGTAACACCTGCATTAAGACTGCAATTCATATGACCGGTTAACTGCGGATTTACATTGCCGATAGCGGCCAGTGCACTCACAGTGGCAATTTCTCTGTCTTTGGTAGTCAAAATACCCCTTTCAAAAATATCGCAGAACAGATGTTCTTTCAAAAACATACCGATTGTCGGTGCGAAATCATATACTCTGCCGCTGACGGGACGACCGACCAGCTCTGTCTGAATTTTATCACCGATAGCATACCGGTCACGGTTAGGGTCTACAGGATTTGCTTCAACGCCTATTTCATCAATAATACCGTCTGCTTTGCGTTCATCAAGCACGGCTATAAAAGTATTCAAACCGTTCAGGCTGCGTGGAAAACCGCAGTAAGCGTACATTTGAATTAATACTTCCTTAATTTCATTAACGGTCAAACCGTTGTTCAATCCGCCGTTAATCGCTGTTTTCAGATTTTCCAAATCTCCCTGCGCCGTAAACGCCGCAATAGTAACAATACTCTTCTGCTTGTCGGATAAAGTGCTGTCCGGTGCACCCTGCGCTATACCGCCAAAACCGACTGTTCCTAAAAGCATTACCATTAATAACAGACATTTTTTCAGCATAAATCTATCCCCCTAATCATTTCTGTGGATACTGTTCATCGCTGACCGGCTCGAGCCACGTTACCGCTTTATCGCTCTTTTCAGAAATGGCAAGATGCGTCATGGCATTTTTCGCCGTTGCGCCGTGCCAGTGCTTAACGCCGGCGGGACACCATACGACATCACCCGGCTGAATTAAAACCGGTTCCTTGCCCCATTCCTGCACATAACCGGTTCCCGCCGTAACAATTAACGCCTGTCCCTTTGGATGAATATGCCAATGCGTTCTGGCTCCCGGTTCAAAAGTTACATAAGCAGCATATGTAGCAGAACCTTCATGCGGAGAAAACAGACTTTCCATACGTGCCGAGCCTGTAAAATTTTCTGCGTTGACAGGTACGGAAGCATACTCACCGTTTTTTGTAACAGTCTGCTCCGCCGCCTGCGTATCAGCCGCCTGCAGACCGAAAGCCAGAATTCCGGCTAAAACCATACCTAAAAATTTTTTCCTAATCAAAATACTCATCTCCTTATAATTTATTTTCTTTATTTGGTTCGTTTTTCTTTGCATCAAAGAAAAATGAATATTACTAATTATAAATGTTTTCCATAGAAGTCTTTCAACTTAGCTACGAACTGGTCGACGTATTCCGGTATGTAATAAGTCTGAATATGCGTTGCCTCGTCTACGAGAAAAAGTTCTTTATCTTTTGTACCTGTCGCTTTATCAAATGCCTCCTGTGTCATATACAGAGAATCGGCTTTACTGCCCGCCATCATCAAAAGCGGCTGGTCGATAAGCTCAATCTGGTCGGTTGCATCCCAGCTCATAAGTTCCATAAGACTGCTCGTCGTATATGCAAAAGTGGAATTAGGATGTCTGTGCGTTTTTCCGTAATACATTGCACCTTCACGATAAAGGTCATTCGTTATTTTACTGATACTTTCATCCGTCAGCGCATCAAAATCTATATTGCCGGAAAGGGAAATTTCACCCGTCATCGCTTCTTTTTCTCTGGCATCAGATGCCTGTTTCATTCTTTCATTAACAGAATCAAGCTGACTGTTCATATAACCGTTTCTTCTGACTTCACCCGTATTGAACATACTGAGCGTAGCGACCGCTTTAAAACGTTTATCCGATTTTGCCGCATTCAGCGTATAACCGCCGCCGCCGCAGATACCGAGAACACCCAGACGGTCTTTATCCACCCCCGGATAAGTGGAAATAAAATCAGCCATGCCGTGAATATCTTCCGTGCGGAAATACGGCTTGTCTGTATGACGCGGTTCGCCTTCGCTCGCTCCCTGATAAGCTGCATCCGCCGCAATCGTGATATAGCCGAGCTGCGCCAGACGCTGTGCATATAAGCCTGCCACCTGTTCTTTAACGCCGCCGTTCGGATGAGCCACCACTACCGCCGGATATTTTTTATTCACGTCATAATTCGCCGGTGTATAAACATTGGCCGCAATCTGCAGTCCGTTCAAATTGTAATGTACCGGATGAATATTAACCTGACCTTCTACATTATGCGTGATTGCCCCCTGATAAACAAGACCGTATGCTGTCCGCCGAAGCCGCCAAAGCGTTTGCGCCGAA
>USIX01000188.1 GCA_900554895.1 uncultured Megamonas sp.
CACATATCACAAAGTCCATGCAGGACGAAGCAGTAAATGCTTTGGAAGAGATATTATCGGAGAAATAATACAAAACGGTATCCTGGGGTTAGAATATTACCCATTATAAAATAATAACAGAATATTACATTAATTTTTGATATAATAAAATTTATTGGTTATATACTATAAAAATGAAAACATTTAGCCGGAGTGTATATACACTCCGGCTTTTTCTATATTCAATTTTAGGAGGAATTTATTATGAAACAAGGTATGAAATCAATCGAAAATCTCTATGGAGAACTTATGCGTCAGCGTGAAGTAAGAAAAGATTTGATTGCAGATACTCGCAGTTTATCGGTATCTACAGAACACGGCATCAGTACGCTCAGTATCTTCACAGATAAGGACATTTATAATTTTAAGGTAACGGATATTGCTCAACGCCAGATTGCAGACAGACTTGGTATTCCGTTTAAGTATTACGAACGCATGATGAACGAATATCCTAAACTTCTTGATGAAAATATTAACAGCTGGTTGAAGTTTAGAGCTGAAAAAAGAATGCTTCGTACTTTAGATGGTAAACTTAGAGCATTTTTGTCGAACAGATATAGAAGACTGGATAATCTGGAACTGGTAGACCATATATTGCCGGTTATTATGCAGATGAAAAACTGCACTATTGCCAGCTGCGATATTACGGAAACACATCTCTATCTGAAAGTTATCAATAAATCTATGAAAACGGAGATTACTGAAGGAGATATTGTACAAGCCGGTTTTGTTGTTTCAAACAGTGAAATCGGATTAGGTGCATTGAAGGTTGAACCGCTTGTTTATCGTTTAATATGCAAGAACGGCATGATTAACAGAGATTACGCTCATAAAAAGTATCATACAGGTAGAAATGTTGAAGACAAGGATGATGCGTATGAATTGTATTCAGATGAAACACTTAAAGCAGATGATAAAGCTTATTTTATGAAAGTGCAGGATATTGTAAGTGCTGCCGTTGATGAAACGAAGTTTATGCTTACAGTAGATAAAATGCGTCAGGCAAAAAATATCAAAACGGGAGATAATCCGATAGAAACTGTTGAAGTTTTGGGCGATAAATATTTACTTAATAAAAATGAAAGAGCTTCAATTTTAAGACACTTCATCATGAATAGAGATTTCAGCCAGTTTGGACTGATAAATGCCGTAACTCGAACTTCTCAAGATGTGGAAGATTACAACAGAGCAACAGAACTTGAGAGAATTGGCGGTACTATTCTTGAAGGCAGTGTTAAAACGAAGAAAAATAATATTATCTTATTGCCGAATAATGCTGACATTGCCTAAGTACAGCTATTCATTCGTATTGTGTTTATGCTTACTAATCATTATAATAATTAGTAGTTAGTAGTATATTGTTAGAATGATAGAAAGGATATTCTTATGATAGAAAATAAGACTACGGAATTTAAGCGGGAATTTGTTGATGAAATAAAGAAAACCGTTATTGCTTTTGCCAATACGAACGGTGGTAATATCTATATAGGTATAGCGGATAACGGAGATATAATCGGTGTAAATAATATTGACGAAACTATGCTTCGTGTTACAAACACCATGCGAGATACCATAAGACCAGATATCACTATGTTTATGGATTGCAGTTGTGAAACTATGGAAAATAAAAATGTTATTAAGATTGCCGTACAGGCAGGAACAGCAAAACCGTATTATCTGGCAAAAAAAGGCATTAGACCGGAAGGTATTTTTATAAGACAGGGAGCTTCATCTGTGCCGGCAACGGAAAGTGCTATTTTAAAGATGATAAAAGAAACGAGCGGAGAATGTTTTGAAGAAGCCCGTTCACTCAATCAGAATTTAAATTTTACACAAACGGAGAAATTTTTCCAAGATAAAGAAATTGCTTTCAGTGAAATACAAAAAAGAACGCTTGGCTTAATCGGTGAAGATAATACCTATACTAATTTAGGATTGATATTATCTGATGAATGTCCGTATACAATAAAAATTGCTGTATTTGAAGGTACAGTTAAAGCTATATTTAAAGACCGACATGAATTTCAAGGTTCTATGCTTAAACAAATGGAAGATGCGTATAATTTTATCGACAGATACAATAGAATACGAGCGGAATTTAAAGGCTTAAATCGGATAGATATAAGAGATTATCCGCCGGAAGCTATCCGTGAAGCTTTGTTAAATGCCATAGTACACAGAGATTATGCTTTTAGCAGTAGCATTTTGATTAATATATTTGATGACAGAATAGAGTTCGTTTCCGTCGGCGGTTTAGTAAAAGGGATTTCCTATGATGATATAATGCTTGGCATATCTATAACACGCAATAAAAAACTGGCTGATATATTTTATCGGTTAAAATTAATTGAAGCTTATGGTACAGGAATAATGAAGATTAATTCATCATATGCCAACTATCTGCAAAAACCTGTTATAGAAGTATCTGACAATGCTTTTAAAATAACTTTACCTAATATGAACTGTTTCAGCAAAGACGCAACATCTGTCAATATTGAAAAACCTACTAATAATGAAGATAAGATTTTATCATTATTAAAAGAAAGACAATTGCTTACTCGTAAGGAAATTCAACTTGAACTGAGAGTTTCTCAATCAACAGCAATTTTATTATTGAATAAAATGCAAGAGAAAAATCTTATAATCAAGACCGGCGCAGGAAAAAATACTAAATATGAAATAAAGGCATAATGACAGTGAAAATACTTGACCTAGTACATTTGTACTAGGTCTTTTTTATGCCTAAAAGGAGAGGAGTTACTATGAACCTTGAATATTTGTCCGATGTGGAGCTTTTGGAAAATTTTATGCCGAAAAAAACAGCACAAAATATTTTGCATGAATATAGCAGTATATATAATGTAGTGAATTGTGCTACGGAAAAGCAGCTGAAATCTTTTAAAGGTATTACGCCTGTCAGAGCTAAGAAAATTTTATGTATTAGAGAATTGATAACTCGTATACAAAGAGAAAAACAAAAGCAACTTAAAATTATCACTACACCAAAAGATGCTATAGAATATTTCAGTTTTCTTGAAGATAAGGATAAGGAAGAATTCTGGGTTATGATGCTTAATACGAAAAACGGTGTTATTGACAGCAAATGCGTAAGTATAGGCACGTTAAATACTGCATTGGCACAGCCAAGAGAGATTTTCAATATTGCCGTAAGGCATATGGCAGCATCAATTATCGTAGCGCATAATCATCCTTCAGGAGATTGTTCACCGAGTATGGAAGATATTGCTGTAACGAAAAATATCATAAAGGCTGGAAGCTTGCTTAATATTGATTGCCTTGACCATATTATCGTCGGCAGACAAAAATCTATCAGTTTAAAGCAGGAAGGAGTTATAAAACTATGACACATCATTTTATCTGTGCAGGTTTTGAAGATGTTGTAAGTGAGGTTAATTTTGATGAAAAGTTCGGATTAGTGAATATCAATCTTAGTATGCTGGACAGCAGAGAGGATATTTTTCTAAGTTTAAACTTAATGCAGGCAAGTGTTCTCGCCCAGTTTGTGCAAAACATATTGGCACAGGTAGACGTAAAAACGGTAAATCGAGCAAATATATTCGGCGATTTAATTGTAAAAATGCAGAAAGAGGAGATATTAAATGGCTAACGAATGCGAAACAAGCATAGTATTTTATAGCGAAAATAAGGAAATAATTGAGAATTTATGGCGAAACATAACAGATTTTTGCAACGGTAATCACGATTGTACAATCTATAAATTTATGCAGAAAATGAGCTATTCCAAAGATGATTTGCATAGATTTGACGAACGAGGAGCTATCACTTATTGTGATAGCTCTGTAACATATAAAGACAATATAGCTTACTTTCAAATCGAAACTGTAAGTGCTTGGATGCCGAGAGTTGATGAGTTTTACAAGCTGGTTGATGAAAAGTATAACAGAGAAATTTCTATTGTATTTGAAGCGGAAGAATTCGGCTGCGGTCTTTACTATAATACGGATATCGAAGGAAGATTTTTCAAAGACAGATATAAAATGGATTACCATTTGAAAAAAGATACTGTAAAATATTTCGAAAGATTTTCCGATGTAATAGGTTATCTGAAGAAAAACTTTCCTAAAGCTAAAGTGAGTATCTTTGATGATATAAATATAATAGAAGAAAAAGTACAGGCAGCATATGATATGGCAGAAAAAGATGAGTGTTTCTTTAACTTGAACCGCTTTGAATATGAGTATCCATTTTGAATTTAGCGACTATGATACCGATCATGTTAGCGACTAAGAAAGCGACTAT
>USIX01000189.1 GCA_900554895.1 uncultured Megamonas sp.
AGCGCAATGGAAAGCAAACTCGAAGAACTCGATCTGCAAAACCTTTATTCCCCAGTTCGATTCTGGGTGTCGCCTCCAAACGAAGATAACGCACTGTGTAAATGCACAGTGCTTTTTTTGTATTCTAATATAAAATTTCGAGGTGATTTTATGCGTAAACGCGGTTTTGAAATAATTTCCGACTATAAAGATAAAAATATACAACTGCCCGTACGCAAAACGGCAAAATCGGCAGGCTATGATTTGGAAGCAGCAGAAGACATGTTTATCAAAGCCGGCCAATGCGGCGTCATCGCTACAGGACTAAAGGCGTATATGCAAGACGATGAGTATCTCGGTATTCATATCCGTTCCAGTCTTGCCTTTAAAAAGCATTTAAATCTCATAAATTCACAAGGTATAATCGACGCCGATTACTATAATAATCCTGATAATGAAGGTCATATCATGATTGGACTTGTCAATTTCGGCACAAAAGATGTATTTATTCAAAAAGGCATGCGCATTGCCCAGGCTATTTTCTATAAATTCCTGACCGCAGACAATGAAATCAAACATGATAATATCCGTCAGGGCGGTTTCGGTTCAACAGGAGAGTAAACTTATGGAAACTTTTGATTTATTTTCAGCCAGTCTGCCGGAAACTAATCCGACAGCCGATAACGAACTTGAAAGCTACAGTCCGCTTGCCGCCCGTATGCGTCCGCGCAATTTTGACGAATATATCGGGCAGGAACAGATACTAGGCAAAGGCCGCTTCCTACGCCGCATGATTGAAGAAGATAAAATTCCATCCATGATTTTATACGGACCGCCGGGAACAGGCAAAACGACACTTGCCAAGATGATTGCCAATATGACTAAAAGCAATTTTGAACGGTTGAACGCTGTTGCTTCCGGTATAAACGATGTGCGCAAACTAATCGACAAAGCAAATGAACAGCGCAAATTCTATCATAAACGTACTATCATATTTTTAGATGAAATCCACCGCTTCAATAAAGCACAGCAGGACGTACTGCTGCCGTATGTCGAAGACGGACGCATTATCCTAATCGGCGCCACTACGGAAAATCCCTACTTTGAAGTAAACCATGCGCTGTTATCACGCGTGCGCGTCATTCAGCTGCAATCCCTGACGGATAGACATATTGAAAAAATCCTGCAAATGGCTTTATCAGATAAAAAACGGGGACTTGGCGGACAGAATTTTAAATGTGATGAAAAAACATTGGCGGCAATCGCTCAATTCGCCGGCGGTGATGCCCGCATTGCTCTCAACATTCT
The DNA here is from genome assembly GCA_900554895.1 of uncultured Megamonas sp. Lineage (GTDB taxonomy): Bacteria > Bacillota > Negativicutes > Selenomonadales > Selenomonadaceae > Megamonas > Megamonas gallistercoris. The sequence goes on from USIX01000189.1 coordinate 1,288, forward strand.
GGAACAGGCAGGCGATATTGCCCGCGAAAACGATAATCGAATTGATGAAAGCATCATAAATTCCATTATCAGTGAACGTATTCAAAAATATGATAAAAACGGCGACAATCATTATGACATAGTCTCCGCTTTTATCAAAAGCATGCGCGGCAGCGACCCGGATGCTGCCGTTCATTATCTGGCACGAATGCTTGCCGCCGGTGAAGATGTGAATTTTATCGCCCGCCGTATTGCCATCTGCGCTTCCGAAGACGTCGGCAATGCCGACCCTCAGGCACTTGTTGTCGCTATGGCAGCTGTGCAGGCAGTACAGTTTGTCGGAATGCCTGAAGCAAGAATTCCGCTGGCGCAAGCCGTAACGTATGTTGCCTGCGCTCCCAAAAGCAATGCCAGCTATCTCGCCATAGATAAAGCTCTTGCCGATGTCCGCACTAAGGATTGCGGTTTTGTTCCCGTTCATCTGCGTGACTGTCATTATAAAGGAGCGGCCAAGCTCGGTCACGGCATAAACTATAAATACGCTCACGACTATCCGTATCATATCGTCAAACAGGATTACATGCCTGATAAAATAAAAGGAACAAAATATTATACGCCGACAACAAACGGCTACGAAAAAAACATCAGTCAGTACCTGCAACTGTGTGCGCAGATAAAAAAATAATTTTGACAAAAATCTTCCGTTCTGCTAATATTTAATAAATCTTAGTGATATAGTATGAATTAAAGTGAGGAATTTCCATGAAGAAAAAAATAGCTGTAGCCATGAGCGGCGGCGTCGACAGTTCACTGACGGCGGCACTGCTGCTTGAACAGGGCTTTGATATATTCGGTGTAACCATGACACTGAGCGATGATTCGCGCGAAGCGGGCGGCTCGACAGCAATCACCGACGCAAAAAAAGTAGCCGATGCACTCGGCATCAAGCATTACGTTGTAAATTACCACGACGAGTTTCAAAAAAACGTCATCAATTACTTCATCCACGAATACGCCTGCGGCAGAACACCTAATCCATGCGTCGCCTGCAACAATAAAATCAAATTCGGCTCACTGCTTGACGACTGCTTAAAACTAGGTGCCGATGCCGTTGCTACCGGGCACTATGCCCGCATTGAATATGATGCGACTTTTGACCGCTATTTATTAAAAAAAGGAATTGATACCCACAAAGACCAATCTTACGTATTATACACATTAAACCAGTCTGCTCTGGCACGTTTCATCTTGCCTCTCGGCAATTACACAAAAGCTCAGACGCGTGAAATGGCGGAAAAACTCGAACTGCCTGTCGCTCATAAGCCGGAAAGTCAGGAAATCTGCTTTATCCCTAATGATGATTATAAAGCGTATATTCGGAAAAAAACTCCGCATATTTTAAAACCCGGTGATATCGTTGACACAAAAGGTAATATACTGGGTCGTCATGAAGGTGTGCCACTTTATACCGTCGGCCAACGCAAAGGACTCGGCATTGCTGCCGCTCATCCGCTCTATGTCGTAGGTCTTGATGTAAAACACAATCGCGTCATTGTCGGCGAAAACAGCGAGACGCTCGCTCAAGGACTTGTAGCACAAAATCTGAATTTCATTACAAAAGACGATTTCTCCGCTCCGTTTACAACAACAGCAAAAATCCGTTACGGCAGCCGTGAATGCGAATGCACCGTCAGTCCTTTGGCAGATGGCAGACTTGCAAAAGTAATTTTCTCAGAAAAACAGCGTGCTGTAACACCTGGACAATCCGTTGTATTTTATGACGATAATATTCTTGTCGGCGGCGGTGTCATAAAACAGGTAATAAGATAATCAACTGTATAAGTATCGCTAAAAGCTATCAGCAAATTAAAGCTGATAGCTTTTTTTATATTAACGAACTGTAAATCGTATACACGGCGGTAAACAACAGCATAAAAAAAATAATACGGTTGAACATTTTCTGTGAAACATACGGAAACAGTTTATTACCTATCCACAATGCCAAAAAGCAGAACGGAAGAATATATATGCTCTGCTGCATAGCGAAGGTAAAATCTTTTCCGGCCAGAAAAAATGCCATCACGCCGATATAATTCACTATTGTAAAATAAGCAATACAAGTAGCACGTAATGATGTCTTATCTCGGCCGCTCATGGCAAGATATAAAATAAGCGGCGGACCGCTCATACTCGTAGAAGTGTTGAGTATTCCCGACATGCAGCCCACAATTCCCGTTTTCAATCTCTTTTCTTCAACTTTATGATGACACATCTTGCTGATACATAAAAAGGATAAAATAACGGCGGCAATAAATATTTTTAAACCTGTAGTCGGCACATAAAAATATATTAAAAGTCCTATAGGATGCCCGATTACTGAACCTGCCAGCAGCGGCTTTAAAAAGTTCCAGTCTATATTTGCTCTGACAAAAAAGATAAAAACCGTATCTAAAACAACCGATAATAATTGCAGGATTACTACAACCTCTTTTGCATCATATACCATTAAAAGCAGCGGTGTCGATACAATAGCAAAACCAAAGCCCGTTAGAGACTGGATAATTGTGGAAATGAATGCGATACCTGCAGCCAGAACAAGCGGTGTATCCGCCAAAAAATCCACAAACATTTATACTTATTCCTTATCCGTCAGTTCCAAATACGGAACAGCATTCAAATCACTGTCGGCAAACTGTCCGGCAAGTGCCTGATAATAACCGCGGCAGGCAATCATCGCCGCATTATCCGTACAGAGAATTTTACTCGGATAATAAAATTCCAGATTGTTTTGTTCGGCAGCCTGACGCAGATGTTCCTCCAGCGAACTGTTCGCTGCCACACCGCCTGCCAGAACCAGCTTGTTCATGCCTGTCTGCCGTGCCGCTTCCACCGCTTTATGCACGAGAATATTTACCACTGATTTTTGAAAGGAAGCTGCTACATCGGCTTTATTTACTTCCAGATGTTTCAATTTCATGCTGTTCAAGTAGTTG
>USIX01000190.1 GCA_900554895.1 uncultured Megamonas sp.
CACCGGAGTTTTACAGCACAATGGAAAAATTAAATGCGATTGCCGCCGGCATATGCCAGTTCACGGACGAATATGCAAAAAGATTGCGTGTATACGGCGTAACGTACCACTACAGCAAAGACGGCACAATGGGTGCCATGCTTCACTGCAAAATGGAACTTCCGGACACGGAGCAGGAACTCGTATTTAATACGCCAATGCGAAAATGCGCACCAGATGACGTAACGGAAGGATTATTCCTTTCGGACACTGCCGCAAAAGCATTATGGAATATGGAACTCGAAACAAGAAAATATATAAGCGGTAAAAGGGCGCAGATTTCATTGTTCGGTGACAATGGCGAAGCAATAGAAGAACAGCCCGCTGCGACAGAATCACCGGAAAAACCGCAAAAAATATCTGCTATGGCTAATCAGGCGGCACAGATAAGGGCAAAAGTAATAGATATAGGTAAATTAACAGCAGAAACATTGCCCAATTAAAGCGAGGTGTAGTAAATGGGAAAGTTGAAAGATGACAGCAACATACAGATTTACGGCTGGATGGCTACAAAACTAAAACTTAAAGGAAACGAACTACTGATATACGCTGTCATCTACAGCTTTTCCCGCAATGATAACGGCAATGGCGTATTTAACGCTAGTATTCCATATTTACAAGAATGGACTAATTCCAGTAAGCAAAATGTTATTGATTGTTTAAATAGCTTAATTAGAAAAAAATTAATAATCAAACTGGAAGATAATTCACAAAAACGAAAACCAAATGTTTACAGAATAAGTGAAATAAATTTTGACCAGACAGGTCAAGAAAGTTTACTAGCACAGGTAAAGAAAGTTGACCAGACAGGTCAAGAAAGTTTACCCAATAATAATATTATAAATACTAAATATAATACTAAGATAAATCCTAATAATAACATAACGGATGAAGAAGAAGCTTTAGGGAAAGTCTGTGAGATGTATGCAAAAGAAATAACCGGCAAATTGTACTGTTCTCCGCATGAAGTAAAGCGATTAACAGAGCTTACAAATGTATATGGTATCGATAATGTGGAAAAAGCCATAAACAAAGCTGTTGAGTATAACAAAAAGTCGATGGTTTATATTAACGGCATATTAAAAAACAGCTCTAAGGCAAAGAAGCAGACAGAACAACTACCGGACGAATATAATATCCCGTTCTAAGAAAGGAGGCTGAAAAATGAGTGTATTAGCAAAACCGACAAAAAAGACATGGCGTGAAGCGATATACAGTGCAATGTCGGCGCAGAAGATTTACAAAGCACACAATCAAGAGCAAATCATTAAAGCAAAAGAACCTGTAAAATGTGCTATCTGTAAAGACAATGAATATGTATGGTCTGAAAAATACAAAGCCATGATACCTTGCAAATGTCATGCCGTGCGGAATATGGAACGACGACTGCGAAAAGCCGGTATCAGCATTGAAGAATACCAAAAACGCAGTATCATAAATTTTCCTGAAGACAGACCGGAAGCTAAAAAGATGAAAGAGCTTGCACTTAGATTTATCACTGAACATCAGCAGGGTGAAAGCATAATCTATACAGGTAAGTCCGGTACCATGAAGACAAGTATCTGCATGGCGATATGTCTGGAAATGACAATAAAGCACGGACAAAACCATAAATATTTCAGCTATCGGGATGAAATGCCGCTGCTCAAGTGGCTGATGTTCAATAAGGCGGACGAGTACCAGGAAAAAATAAAAGAACTTATCAACTGCGACAATCTGTTCATAGATGATTTGTTTAAAAATAAAAAATCTGCCGCAGATACGAGAGAGAATAAGGTCGAGCTGGAAGTGACTTCGGCAGATACTCAAATTATGTTCCAACTTGTGAACGGCAGATATTTAAACCGCAAAACGACGCTGTTTTCAACGGAATACAGGCTAAGTCAGATTGTAAATGACGTTGATGAAGCAACCGGCACGAGAATTTATGAGATGTGCAAAAAATATAATATGGCATGCAGCGACATAAACAGACGACTAATGAGGTATTAAAAATGATGATAAAGTTTGAAGAATTGAGTTCATCTATTGATGAACTTATAAAAACAAGAATGCGTGCAGAGAAAGAATATGAGGAAAATTTATTTATCTATGCATGTTGTCCAGTTGGTACAGATGGAAAAAATGAGACATATAGAAGAATATGGCTTTTGGCAAGAATATTAGGTTATAACAGCGATAAAGTTGAAAGAGATATGCGAAAGGCAGAAAAAGGAGAGTAAAACTATGTGGATTAAGTGTCAAAACAAGAAATTAATAAATACTGATTATTTTAGAGAGTTTATAGTATCTGCTACAAAAACAACTAATGGGTTACTTGTAACAATAGACACAGTTAAAGAGTGGATATTCGACGGCGAGACAGCTACAGAAACCTATGAAGTTCTAAAATATGAAAATGACAAAGAAACAGCAGAGAGAGTTTTAAACGGGATATATGGAGATATTTTGCATGGCTTAAATAGTGATAAACCATGTGCTATAGATATAAACGAAATGATACGCATATATGAAAAGATGAAAAGCTGGTGATGTAACATGAATTACACAGACGGAAAATATATTTACTATGTATCGGGATTACTCGGCGATAATCAGTACGCCGTATGCAAAAAGGAAATAGGCTCGAAAAGTTTGGGCAATCATAAGTATAAAAGCAGTTCCAATAAGGTAAGAACAACGCCGGGTGAAGCGCAGGACTATTTGGACAGATTGGCGCAGAGAAAAAAATGGGAGGCTGCATCATGAAAAAGATATCAGATAAACAAGCTGTTAATGCGGTGAAAATCTTGAGCAAATATTGCAAGAAGCGTAATGATGATTGCGACAAGTGTATATTCAATTATTCGATTTATAAAAATGACGAAGGTTTTTGTGGTATGAATTTTCTTCTTTCTCCTGGAACATGGAGTATTAAAGAGCTTAAAAGAGAGTTGAAAAATGAAGATTAATATTGAAAATTTTAATACTGATATTTGTAATGAACCGATTTACGGGAGCGAACAAGCCCAGCTCCCGCACATAAAAGGGACAGGTACGGTGAAGATTGTTAAATGGGACCAGGAAGAATACGCAAAAGGAAATACCGCAAATACTATGCAGAAACGAAAGCTAATGAACTGTTGCAAATCAGGATTAAAACTGCCATGTATGACAAGGGCATTCCGTTTAATGAGGCATTCAAGATTATGTATAAAAAACGTGAGGAAACATGCAGAATAAGCACGGACATTAACGGAGATTACGAATTGCAGATTTACTGCGGCGGCTCCTGCAAACAAGGACAAGCTGCCGATACAAAGCGTATTATCGGGAAAGATAAGGTGTTTTCTGGATAAAAAAGAATAGAGGTTAAAAGTTATGAAAAAGTATTACAGAATTTGTCGAGGTTGTGGGGTTGAGTTTTTTGCAGATAATTGGGCTACGCATTATTGCACAGCTGAATGCAGAATTGAAAAGCAGAAACGGGACCATTTAGAATATATGCGGTTACACGGCAAAAAGAAGAAGCCCACTCCGCTGGATGAAAGAGCACGCAGACTGAAGGAAACGGGAATGAAGGCGTGCGTATTGGAAGCTTATAAAGATAATCCGCAGCAGTTGCAGAGAGTTATTTTTTACTATTACCAAAACAGACTTGCCAAGCCGTGCAATGAAAACGAGCATCGCAAAATAGGATGTTCAGGCAGAAGATAACGCACGAAAAACACACGCGTGTGATAAAAAACGCACGTCGTGCGTTTATGGAGGAATAGAGATGGAAATTTATAAAGACGGAAAAGAAACAGCAGTAGTTGAAAAAGAATTAGAAGAAATGCTCAGAGTAAAGATACGCGCTGAGAACACTTATAACAACACAATTCATATCATCAGTACAAGTAGAGATGAAATGGAACGACAAGCGGCTCGCATGATAATGTTTGCAGTCGGCAGAATTTTAGGGTACCCAGATGAAGAAATAGAACAAGATATCAAGGAGGCATACGGAGTTGAATAAACCATTTGGATTTGTACTGCTGGGGCAGCCGGTAACGAAGAAAAACAGTGCAACATTAATCAGGGGGCAGGCTAGGCTCTTACCTAGCTCCCAATACATGCAGTACGAAAAAAGATGTTGGGAAGCAATTAACCTGCTGCGGAAGCAGATTGAAATACCGCATTTTGATATGCCGGCCCTTGTTTGTATTTTATTG
>USIX01000191.1 GCA_900554895.1 uncultured Megamonas sp.
ATGACGTTCGATGACGGCTTCCACTAGCCCCGGAACCGTGCAAAGGACATCTATTAATAAAAAAATTAATTAAAATAGTTGAAAATTGTACAGGGAGGGATATACAAGTGAAAACAACTTTCATGGCAAACGCAGCAAACGTTGAACGCAAATGGTTCGTAGTTGACGCTGAAGGCCAGACAGTAGGTAGATTAGCTGCCGAAGTTGCAAAAGTACTTCGCGGTAAACATAAACCGACATTCACACCGCATGTTGACACTGGTGATTATGTCATCGTAGTTAATGCTGATAAAGTGGTATTCAGCGGTAAAAAATTAACAGACAAAACATATTTCCGTCATTCTGGATATCCGGGAGGAACAACTTTTGTTACTCCGCAGAAAATGCTTCAGACTCAACCGGAAAAAGTTGTAGAAATGGCAGTTCGCGGCATGCTTCCTAAAAATAAATTAGGTGCTCAGATGTACAGAAAACTCAGTGTTTATGCTGGTCCTGAACATCCGCATGCAGCTCAGAAACCAGAAGTTCTGGAATTAAACATTAGATAATACTTGGAAGGAGGAACAATATAATGGCAGTATCCTACTACGGCACAGGCCGCAGAAAGACTTCAGTTGCTAGAGTTCGTCTGGTTCCAGGTGAAGGCAACGTCGTAATTAACGGCCGTCATATCGATGAATATTTCGGCATTAAAACTTTAGACTTAATCGTAAAACAGCCGCTTAACTTAACTGAAACAGCTGATAAATATGATGTTATCGCTAACGTTCAGGGCGGTGGCCCGTCCGGCCAGGCTGGCGCTATCCGTCACGGTATCTCCCGTGCACTTTTGGAACTCGATGCTGAACTTCGTCCGGCTCTTAAAAAAGCTGGTTTCTTAACACGTGACCCACGTGAAAAAGAACGTCGCAAATACGGTCTCAAAAAAGCCCGCAAAGCATCCCAGTTCTCCAAACGTTAATCTTACGATTACAAGCAAATACAAAGCTCGCAATCTTTACGGTTGCGGGCTTTTTTATTTTGTAAATAGATGTTAAGATATAAATAGCTTTTACATATTTTTTGTAAAGGAGATTTTATTATGATAGATTGCAAAATACTCGTACAAAAAGCTTATGAAGGACGCAAGAATGCCTACATTCCGTATTCGCATTTTCCGGTCGGAGCTGCAGTTCTTGCTGAAGACGGACATATTTATACCGGCTGTAATATTGAAAACGCTTCTTTCGGTGCAACAAACTGCGCCGAACGTACAGCTATCTTTAAAGCCGTATCTGAAGGCAACCGCACGATTTGCGCCATTGCCATCGTCGGCGTAAAAGACGACTATACTTACCCTTGCGGTATATGCCGCCAGGTAATCGCCGAATTTGCCGCCCCGGATATAAAAATCATACTGGGAAGAAATCCAGATGAATATATAGTAAAAACATTGGATGAAATCCTGCCGGGAGCATTCACTAAAAAAGATTTAGAAAAATAAATCCGTTGTAACGGTTAATTTCTCAAGCAGTACAAACTAAATATTTTTACTGATACAACAGATAAAAATAACTAATAAGTCAACAAGTTGGTGATATTATGCAAAAATTTAAACGAATTCACATTATTGTAATGGACTCGGTCGGCATCGGTGCTGCTCCCGATGCTGCTCAATTCGATGATGTCGGCACAAATACTCTGCTGCACATTTCACAGGCAAAACACGGTCTTAAACTGCCGAACCTTGAAAAACTCGGACTTTCCAATATCTGTAAACTGGAAGGCGTAAATACTGTCGATAAGGCAGCCGGCTATTATACGAAAATGCAGGAGGCCTCTTGCGGCAAAGACACCATGACCGGTCACTGGGAAATGATGGGACTTTATATTGATAAACCGTTTCAGGTCTTCCCGGACGGTTTCCCGTCGGAGTTAATCAGCCAAATAGAACAATTCTCCGGCCGTAAAGTTCTCGGTAACTGCCCCGCAAGCGGTACGGAAATCATCAAACAGTACGGCGAACGTCAAATGAAAACAGGTGAACTTATCGTTTACACTTCCGCCGATTCGGTACTGCAAATTGCAGCACATGAAAAAATCATTCCGCTTGAAGAACTGTATAAAATATGTCAATTCTGTCGCGATATAACGAAAGAAGGAAAATACCAGCTCGGCAGAATTATTGCCCGTCCGTATATCGGCACCTGCAAAGAAGATTTCACGCGTACGGCGAACCGCCACGATTACGCCCTGAAACCGTTCGGCAAGACGGTGATGAACTATCTGCAGGAAGCGGGATTTGCCTGTATCGCCATTGGCAAAATACGTGATATCTTTGACGGCGAAGGCGTAACACGTTCCGTGCGTACTGTTTCCAACACGGATGGCATGGATAAGCTGACGGAAATATTGAAAGAAGATTTCACCGGTTTGAGCTTTACCAATCTGGTCGATTTTGACGCTAAATTCGGACATCGCCGCAATGCAGTAGGTTACGGCGATGCACTGGAAGAATTCGATGCGCATCTCACGGACATTCTCCCTATATTAAAAGAAGATGACCTGCTCATTATAACAGCCGACCACGGTAATGACCCGACATATAAAGGTACTGACCATACACGCGAATTTGTTCCGCTATTTATTTATTCTCCGAAATTTACTCAGCAGGGTGAACTGCCGCTGCGAAAAACTTTCGCTGATATCGGCGCAACAGTAGCGGAAAATTTTGCTGTGCAAAAACCTGAATACGGACATTCATTTTTAAATAAATTAATTTAAAAGTTGGTGAATATCATGCGAATGGTAGATATTATTGAAAAAAAACGTGATGGTAAGGAACTGTCCACACAGGAAATAAATTTCTTTATTGAAGGATATACAAAAGGCGATATTCCTGATTATCAGGCAAGTGCACTGGCCATGGCAATATTTTTTCAGGATATGACTGACCGCGAACGCGCCGACCTTACGCGCGCCATGGTGAACTCCGGTGACACAATCGACCTTTCCGGCATAAAAGATATCAAAGTCGACAAGCATTCCACCGGCGGCGTCGGCGATACTACGACACTTGTACTTGCTCCGCTTGTAGCTTCACTCGGCATACCGGTAGCTAAAATGTCCGGCCGCGGACTCGGTCATACAGGCGGTACTATTGACAAGCTGGAATCTGTAAAAGGATTTCATGTTGAACTGACAAAAGAACAGTTCATCAATTTGGTAAATAAAAATAAACTAGCTGTTATGGGACAAAGCGGCAATCTCACTCCGGCCGACAAAAAACTTTACGCACTGCGGGACGTAACGGGAACCGTCAATTCCATTCCGCTTATCGCCAGCTCTATTATGAGCAAAAAAATCGCCGCCGGTGCCGATGCAATCGTACTTGATGTAAAAACAGGGAACGGTGCATTCATGAAAACGGAAAAAGACGCAAAAGAGCTGGCTCATGCCATGGTACGTATCGGCAATCACGTCGGACGAAAAACAATCGCCATTATTTCAGACATGTCCCAGCCGCTCGGATTTGCCATCGGAAATGCACTAGAAGTAAAAGAAGCTATTGAAACCCTTCAGGGTAAAGGTCCGCAGGATTTAACCGAACTTGTACTGACACTCGGTTCCCAGATGGTAATTCTGGCACGAAAAGCCCAAACGGCAAAACAGGCCAGAGCGATGCTTAAAGAAGCAATAGACAGCGGCAAAGCCATTGCTAAATTTAAGGAATTTCTGCAAAATCAGGGCGGAGATGCTTCAATCGTCGACGATACGACAAAACTGCCGCAGGCAAAATATCAAATCGAACTGCCGGCTTTAAAATCAGGCTACGTATCCCGCATAATAGCAAATGAAATCGGTGTTGCCTCCATGATGCTGGGAGCAGGACGCGCTACAAAAGAAGATACAATAGACCTTGCAGTCGGCCTTGTTCTGCATAAAAAAGTCGGTGATAAAGTGATCGAAGGCGAAAGTCTGTTGACAATCCACAGCAATCGTACAAATATAGATGAAATAAAACAAAAACTCTACAATAATATTTTCATTGAAAATACAGCAAAAACACCTCAGTTAATTCATGAAATAATCACTGATTAAAAAAAAGGAATTGCCGCATACAAACGGCAATTCCTTTTTTCATTTGTATATCCAGTAACGGTATGTTATGATTATAAAAAATATATAATATATTTTTCAGCGTAACCGTATTGCCGCTGGCGTCTGCCGTAAAAGGTGCAGTGAT
>USIX01000192.1 GCA_900554895.1 uncultured Megamonas sp.
GTATCTGGAATGAAATTGACTGCAAACTTATCCAAAAATTATCCGGTATCACCGTAACAGAAACATCTGCTCAGAACGACCGCGATACGCAGCTTCGAAAATACAGCTGCCTGCCCAATCCATATCTGTATTATTGCCAATATCTCAAAGAAAAATATCATGCACAACCTTCTGCAGAAGAAATCATTAAACTGCGCTATGAAATCGCCCAGGATTTTCTGCAAAATATCATTGATTACAAACCTCAAGCTGAAATCTTAATAAAAAAACTGAAAGAAAAGAACTTCACGCTCGCCATAACAACAACGACAAAACGGACGAATATGGATATTTACCGTACTTTAAATAAAAATATTCTCAGCAAAGCATCGCTTGATGAATATTTCAATTTGATTTACACACGCGAAGACATTTCCGAAATCAAGCCAAATCCGGAAGTTTACTTAAAAGCCATGCAGACGCTTCATGCAAAGCCGGAAGAATGTATCGTATTCGAAGACTCCCTGATTGGCATTGAAGCAGCTAAAGCCGCCGCTATTGAAGTAATCGCCATCTACGACAAATATTCCAGTGCTGATACAGAAAAAATAAAACAGCAGGCCGATTTGTATATCAATAATTATGCAGAATTTTTACCTTTAATCGATAAATTATAAACTAAAAAGGAGTTGCCACAAAGCAACTCCTTTGTTTTAATCTATCTCAATGCCTTTTGTTTCCGGAACGGTGAACCACATAAAGATAAGCGCAATCGGATAGATAACGAATACAAGACTCATCGCTCCTATCAAACTTCCGCCCGTTGCCAGATATCCGATTATGGCAGGACCGAAACCGGAAAGACCGCGGCCTGTGCCGAAAATTATATTCTCAGCTGTAGAACGCGCTTCCGACGGATAATTTTCTGCGATAACAGCACCATAGCCGCCCATCATGCCGTTTACCGTAAAGCCCAAAAGGAAGCTGCCCCATAAAAGACTTTCCTGGCTCGTAAAGAGGAAGAAATATATTATACAGTAAACCGTACCGCAGATATACCATAATGCAAAAGTTTTTTTACGCCCGATTTTATCAGCCAGAACCCCGAATAAAATTATGCCTAAAATCATACCGGCAATGGAAATCACCATCCAGCCGCTCGTCTGCGCCAGACTGTAACCGTATTTTTGCGACAAAATTGTCGGCATCCAGCTGAAAATCGCATAATAGCCGAAATTCTGCACAAGACACATAACCGTAAGACCGATTGTTGTCGCCGTTATTTTTTTTGTGGCAAAAAGCTTTTTCAGCGGCATACCTGCCAGATAATAATATTCTTTCTGTTCTTTTTCTGTAATCGTGCCGTTTTTCTTTTTATCCAGCAGAATTTGAATTCTTTCTTTCTTGCGCTGCCACAAAATCGGTTCTCTAAGATGCATACGAACATAAATAGCGATAAGCGCAGGAACAAGGCCTACAAGAAATACTGCTCTCCAGCCGAATTCAGGCACGATAAGAGCCGGTATTACAGCTGCCAGCAGAACGCCGCCCTGCCAGCCGAGTGCCACCCATGATGTCGCTCTGGCGCGCATATCTGGAGCCCATGTTTCCGTAACGATTGCCATGCCTATGCCAAATTCGCCGCCGATGCCAAGACCGATGATAAAGCGCAAAATGAGCAGAACCGTATAATCATTTACAAAATACATTATAAATGTAGCTACGGCAAACAGTATTATCGAAAAAGACAACGTTTTCGTACGTCCGTATTTATCAGCCAACAGCCCAAAAATATATGAACCAATCCACATACCTATAGTCGTTGCCAAAGTAAGGTTGCCCGCTTCCGCCGTTGTCAGTCCGAAATCCTGAATAATAAAAATAAGAATAAACGATAATAAAAACATATCAAGACCGTCTGCTGCATAGCCCAGCACTGCGCCGATTAAAGTCTTAATATAATGGTCCGCTTCTCCTTCTACGTGTTTTTTTACCTCCGTCATAAAAATCCTCCTCTTTATTTTTCAAACAATCTTATCATCTATGTACAAAAAAGACATATATAACTGCTCTATGCAGCGTTATATATGTTTTTTTGCAGTCAATTTAAATATCCCAATGAATTTTTTCCGGCGAAGGACAAGCATGGTCAATAGTGTTCAAAATCCATGCAATATTATCATGTTTGGCGGAAAACGCTGTTTCAAGACCTTGTGTATACTGCTCAGGAATATCCATGTAAGAAAGTGCCTTGCGCATATAAGAAAGTGCTTCTTCTTTCATCAATCCTGTTGCCATAAGCTGTGCTTTGAAACGGTAGCCATAATACAAATAACTGATATGCTTAACAGGCAAATCGCCATAAACCCGTATTTTTTCATCAATTTCACTTTCAGCCGTTTCAATATCGCCCATGTCATGCAGTATATTCCAGCGGTCTGCCCAAACTTCGCCACGCAGAATATATTTGTACATATAATCCGTAGACTCCACAAGTTCTACTGCTAAATTAATATAGTGAAGAGCCTCTTCATATTTCTTTTCCTCACGTAAACAGGAAGACAATCTTTGAAGTGCATACACTTTTTCTTCTACCTGTTCCGGATTTTCCTCATCAATTTCAGCTTCCACCACTGAACGAAACAGTTCAACAGCTTCATCTTTTTTCTTTAATTCCGGCATTGCCAAAAAATGTGCCAGACGAGCTCTGCTCCGCCAGTCGTCAAAACCGCCGGCAAACAGACTTGCAGGCGGATGAGCTGGTGAATCCATTACATAATGGGTAAGTTCATGAAAATCATGACTGTTCATTAAAAAACCTCCAACTTGTTTAAACTAATCCATTGTTCACTAATCAACATCAACATGCTAAAATGAAATCAGCATATCTTCTGATAAATATATCTAATATATTCTATCACAAACTATCCTAAAAAGTGAGGTTATTATCATGAAAATTGGTTTTATCGGTATCGGCCTTATGGGTGGACCTCTGGCACGCAACCTTATCCGGGCTGGCCGGGAAGTTTATTTCTTCGCCCGCAATAAAGAACACATTGAAAAAACACTCAGTGCCGGCACTACGGGGAAACTGGTGCCTTCTATCAAGGATTTAGCCGATTGTGACATTATTTTCACCTGTCTGCCGCTACCGCAGACGGTTAAAGCCGTTATGATAGAAAACGACGGACTTTTAAATCATATGAAACCAAATTCCATTTATATCGATACAAGCACTATTGACCCGCATACTGCCGAAGAAATCGAAACATACGCCGCACAGAAAAATATTCACTACCTCGGCTGTACTTTAGGACTGGGCCCGGCACAGGCAGAACTGGCACAAGAACCGATTTTCGCCGGCGGCAATAAAGAAATCTTCGACAAATACCAAAATATTCTGGATATAATCGGCTCACCTGTCCATTACCTCGGTGGCGTAAAACAATCCTACGCTTTTAAAATAATCAGCAATATGGTAGGTATGACCAACCTTGCTGTTTTAGCTGAAGGAATTCATCTGGCACAGCATTCGGGTATCGACACAAAACAATTTCTTGAACTGCTCTCTTGCACCGGCGGCGACTCCAACCAGTTGCACCGCCGCGGTCCTATGATTGCCGAAAATGATTTTGCCAACCGTTTTGCCGTAGATTTAACACTGAAAGATTTAACTTTAGGCTGCAAAATGGCGCAAGAAATGAACTATACTCCTCATTTTTCGCAAATAGCCCGCGATTTTTACAAACAGGCTAAAGATGAAGGCCTAGGCAAAGAAGACTGTTGTGCCGTTTATAAAGTATTAAAATAAATAAAAAGACAATATTCACTAAATACTTAGTGAAATATTGTCTTTTTTTATAAAACACTCTATTTCTAATTAATAATTAACTTTTTTCTTACCTGCTACCAGACGTTTAAGCGAATCCACCTGTCTTGTAAGACGGTTGATGGCTTTAACAAGTGCTGTTATCGGTCTTTCATTAATTTCAGCTTCCTGTTCTTTCGGCATAGCCGGTACTGCGGCTTTTGCCGTTGTTTCGGTCTGAACCGGAATACTGCTTACTTCTTCAGTTACGGTTGAAGTAATTATCTCTGCATTTTTACGTGGACGGCCGCGACGTTTTTTCGGTGCTGCAGCTTCAACTTTTGTCACCAGCGTTTCTGTCGGATTTTTACGCGGGCGTCCTCTTCTTTTTGCCGGTTTTG
>USIX01000193.1 GCA_900554895.1 uncultured Megamonas sp.
TGTACAGCGTGGAAAAAGCCTTTGCCAAATTTTCCGATGATGTAGTACTCACGCAGAGTGCTGAAATTATCGATAAGGCTGATAAGGTCGTTCTGCCGGGTGTTGGTGCCTTCGGCGACTGTATGAAAAATTTCAGAGCTTCCGGTCTTATGGATGCGGTAATGCGTGCCGTGGAAAGCGGCAAACCTGTAATGGGTATCTGCGTCGGGCTGCAAATCATGTTTGAAGGCAGCGACGAAAGTCCAGGAGTCGAAGGGCTCGGCATTTTCAAAGGCAGGGTGCGAAAAATTCACGCTCCGGGACTGAAAATACCGCATATGGGATGGAACAGCCTTAACATAAATGAAAAGGCTTCCGTTAAAATAGATTTATTCAAAAATATCCGCAAAAATCCGTACGTTTATTTTGTACACAGCTATTATGCCGTGCCGGAGGATAAATCCGTCATTACGGCAAAAACCGTCTACGGTGAAGAAATAACGGCTGCTGTAGGTAAGGATAATGTTATAGCCACGCAGTTCCACCCGGAAAAATCGGGGGATATAGGTCTGGCCATTATCAAAAATTTCGTAGAGGAGTAATATATATGATTATTTTTCCAGCAATAGATATAAGAGGCGGAAAATGCGTCCGTCTTTTAAAGGGTGATTTCAATCAGGAAACAGTCTTTTCCGACAGACCGGAAATTATGGCGAAAAAATGGGAGGATGAAGGGGGAGAATATCTTCATCTTGTCGATCTTGACGGCGCCCTTGCCGGCAAATCGCAAAATCTCGATACGGTGGAAATGATTTTAAAGACGGTGGATATTCCCGTAGAGCTGGGCGGAGGTATTCGCACTATGGAGAATATCGAAACGGCACTTGATATGGGAGTAAGCCGCGTCATTTTAGGTTCCGTTGCCGTAAAAAATCCGCAGCTTGTCAAAGATGCCTGCAAAAAATACGGCAGTGAACGCATTGTTGTCGGTATTGATGCCAAAGACGGCATTGTCGCCGTGGACGGCTGGGGGGTATCCGGCAATGTCGAGGCGAAGGAACTGGCAAGAAAAATGGCGCAAGGCGGCGTAAAACATATCATTTACACCGATATTTCCCGCGACGGCACACTCACAGGCGTAAACGTACAGGCAACAGCTGAAATTGCCCGTTACAGCGGCGTGAAAGTCGTTGCTTCTGGCGGTGTTTCTTCTATTGAAGACATTAAACTTTTAAAACAGTACGAAAAAGACGGTATTGAAGGTGTTATTGTCGGCAAATCCATTTATACGGGCAGTCTTTCCCTGCCGGAAGCCTTAAAAATAGCGAAAGGGGAATAATTGTATGTATACAAAGAGAATTATTCCCTGTCTTGATGTAAAAAACGGCCGCGTTGTAAAAGGAACGAATTTTGTCGCACTGCGCGATGCAGGCGACCCGATTGAGCTTGCAGCCGCCTATGACCGTGAAATGGCGGATGAACTTGTATTTTTGGATATCACGGCTTCAAGTGAACAACGTGATACTATTGTTAAAGTTGCTAATGACTGCGCTTCTCAGGTATTTATTCCGTTCACTATCGGCGGCGGTATTCGTACAGTTGATGATATGCGCAAAATGCTCAAAGCCGGTGCGGATAAAATTTCCGTCAATACGGCTGCCGTAAAAAATCCTGCCATAATAAAGGAAGGCGCGGAAAAATTCGGCAGTCAATGCATTGTGCTGGCCGTAGACGCCAAACAAAACGGAGAGAATTCCTGGGAAATTTACTTAAACGGCGGCAGAACACCTACCGGTATCGACTGTCTTGAATGGGTAAAAAAAGCGGTGGAACTCGGCGCAGGTGAAATTCTTCTGACGAGTATGGATGCCGACGGTACGAAAAACGGTTACGACATACCGCTTACCCGTGCTGTTTCCGAAGCTGTCAATGTACCGGTCATTGCTTCCGGCGGTGCAGGAGAACTTTCTCACTTTTATGACGTGCTGACCGAAGGCAAGGCCGATGCTGTGCTTGCCGCTTCCGTATTCCATTACGGTCAGTTCAGTATTCGGCAGGTCAAAGAATATTTAAAATCCCGCGGAGTGGAGGTTAGATTATGATGGATATAGATATTTCCAAAGTAAAATTCGATGAAAAAGGACTCGTTCCCGCTATCGTGCAGGAAGCCAATGGCAAGGTACTCATGCTTGCCTATATGAATGAAGAGTCGCTCAAAAAAACGATTGAAACAGGTTACACATGGTTTTACAGCCGTTCCCGTCAAAAACTCTGGAACAAGGGCGAAACTTCCGGCAATAAACAGTCTGTCAGTGAAATCTTCTATGACTGCGACGGCGATACACTGCTTGTAAAAGTACATCAGACCGGCATGGCGTGTCATACTGGAACATATACCTGTTTTACGGAACGCCGTCTGTTCCCGGACAGCAAAGACCTTGTACCGATGGCGCAGCCGCAGGACAACACTTCCATAACGAAAGTATTAACTGATTTATATGCGACGATTAAAGACCGTCAGCTTCATCCGGTAGAGGGTTCATATACAAATTATCTGTTCCGTGAAGGACAGGATAAAATCCTTAAAAAACTCGGTGAGGAAGCCGTTGAAACAATCCTCGCCTCCAAGAATATGGACAAAGAGGAAATCATCTACGAAATGGGTGATTTATGGTATCATTGCCTCGTACTTCTGGCATATCATAATATAACGCCGGATGATTTGCTCGCTGAGCTTATGAGCAGAAGAAACGGCGGCGAATATCACCGTTTCGGTAAAGAGATAATCAAGAAAAATAAATCTTAAAATAGGGAGATATTTATGTCACAAGCTAGAATTGATTATATGCAAGAGTCGGCATGGAAAAGAAACAGTGCAAAAAAAATGCGTCCCATGCCGCCGTTTGAACTGCCTTATGCCAAAGATGCAGTCTTAATCGACCTGCCGGAGCCGGATTTACTGCCGGATGCGCATGTCAATTTTCTGGAAATGATAGAGCTGCGTTCCACGTTACGACAGTATGATGACAGCAAGGAACTGACAAAAAAAGAACTTTCATATCTTTTATGGTGCACGCAGGGCGTAAAAATGGTCATGCAGACAAAAACGGTGCGCAATGTACCGTCCGCCGGCGGACGCAATGCACTGGAAACATTTTTATACATCCGCCGTGTTGAGGACCTTAAAGAAGGCTTGTACCGCTTTTTGCCGCTTGAACATAAATTGGTGCTCGTTTCCGCTGCTGAAGATATTGAAGAAAAAATCTGCGGACAGTTTTCTACTTCCGGCGTAGCGGGCAATGCGGCTGTCGTATTCATCTGGACAGCAGTATACGAACGTATGGCGTGTATGTTCGGTGAACGTGCTTACCGCTACATTCATCTTGATGCCGGACACGTCTGCCAGAACCTCTACCTTGCAGCTCAGACCATGCACATAAAAGTCTGCGCACTCGGTGCCTTTGACGATGAACAGTTGAATAAAAATCTCGGCTTCGACGGCGAAGAACAATTCGTTGTTTATGGTGCAGGCGTAGGTAAATAAAAAGAAGGTTATCTCTTATATATTAAGAGGTAACCTTTTTGTTTTTCTATAAAATATTTGAGAATAAACACGGTTATTTTTCTTTTCTGCAAAATATGGGCAAAATGCTTAAAATCTCATTGCAAATTTTACAGTTATAGTATAATATTGATGTAGTATTTACACGGATTTTACATTATTGAGACTGTTAAGCTTAAATATGTTGGGAAAGGAAGTTTACATTGTTTAATAAGGGGTCATTGTTAAAGATAACCAATTATTTGCAAAGAATTTGTGATGAGCATTTCAAGTTTATGATTACGCTGTTTATAATTAACAGCCTGACAACGGCATGGTCGCTGTTTGATGAAGAAAAGGCCGATGTTGCCATCGGGTATATTTTCTCGGTATGGCTCGGTTCTCTTCTTATTGCCTGCCTGATTGACCTTCTGCCGAAACGTTTCTTGCAGAAAATCATCAAAGCCGTGATTATCATACCGGCTGGACTGATTTTTATTGGTGAGTTTTTCACTATGTACCGCTATAAAGCGTTAATCGGCACGGGCATTATTAATTCCGCATTGGAAACGAATATGCGTGAAGCGACGGAATTTCTCACGATGTACTTCTTGGAGCCATTTTCCTAGGGCATCGGGATTGCCCTTGCGCGAGGCCGAACT
>USIX01000194.1 GCA_900554895.1 uncultured Megamonas sp.
AAACTTTTTTTACACCGGCTTCAATTAAAGCTTTGGCACACGGCGGTGTCTTGCCGTAATGAGAGCACGGTTCCAATGTTACATAAACTTCCGCACCGCGCGCCAGTTCACCCGCCTGATTGAGAGCATGAACCTCCGCATGGGGCGTACCGGCTCTACGATGCCAACCGCAGCCGACAACGCGGTTATCCTTCACGATAACTGCACCGACAAGCGGATTGGGCGACGTTCTGCCGGCTGCATTTGCCGCCAGCTCCAATGCCAGACGCATATATTTTTCATTATAGCTCAAATTATCACCTCAAAATCATTCAGTCTCAGTGGTGATTGCAAAAATAAAAGCTGTTAAATGCAATAGCAAATAACAGCCTCAAAAGCTCTTTAAATTTATAAATATCCATTTATAAATCAAAACACCAATCTTTTCTCATCCAGACTGTACTGTCGGCTTCGGAATTTCACCAAATCATGCTTAAAGCTCGCGGGCTGTAACCGCCGGTAGGGAATTGCACCCTGCCCCAAAGACTGCCTGTATTAAATTTTCTCTTACAGAACACATCATAGCACTTTAATATGAATAAATCAAGTATGAAACATTTTTCATTATCAGTTTAAATTAATACGTTCCAAATCATCTGGTACATACAAATTGCCGTAATAGTACTGTCTACCTTCCTCACTGTACAGCTTCTTGCGGTCTTTAATATTCTTATCTTCCGTATGATAGAGCACCAGATTTTTCACATTCAGATGTTCTGCCAGCTCGCACGCTTCTTTGACCGTGCTGTGATGTTTTTCATACGGCTTGAAAATATCCCTGTCGGCATACAGACAGAACGCTTCCGAAAGCAGCCAGTCCGCATTTTCAGCATAAACGCGACAGACTTCATTATACGGCTCATCTCCCAGACAGCACAACGATGAACCATCGTCAAAATCAGCACAGAAACCGAACTGTTTTGCTTTAGTTGATAAAATATCAAAGAAAATCACGTGCATGGATAAAATTTCCGCCTGTTGTCCGTCTGTTACTTCATGAAATAAAATGTTTTTGCCGATTTGCGCTAAATCTTTTTTCTTTAATGTCATTTTTGCAATCGTTTCTATGACATTTTTAGACACATCATGACAGTAAATATGGAAAATACCTTTGTATTCTCCTTTATTGATGAGTGTTGCAATCTTGCGGATTACCCAAATAACACCCAGTACATGGTCGGTATGCGCATGCGTTACGAACATATGATGAATACATCGCATATCTATATCGGCTTTTTCCAGCTGCGCCAAAATACCGTTACCGCCGCCGGCATCCACCAGAAAATATTCATCATCCATACGAACGGCAAAACAAGTATTGAAGCATTTTGTAACCATGGCATTACCGGTACCCAGTAAAATCAGTTCTTTCAAAACAAACACCTTCCTTATATGTACTTTATTATACCATAATCAGCAAAAAACGCTTGACTTAAAGTTCACTCCAATAGATAAAATTGACACAGATTTAACTGTTTTGCATAATTTTTTCATCTTCATTGTTTACGAACGGACGGGTTTTGTAGTAAACTTAATTAAGTTAGTATTTATAATTTGTAGGTGATATAGTTTGTTGACAACCAATAAGATGTTTTACATTATAAAAAAAGACTTATCATCGCTAGAAAATTTATTATATGAAACTGTTGAATCCCCTGTTGAACTTATCACGGATATCGGTCGCCATCTTATAAGTTCCGGCGGAAAGCGAATTCGTCCAGCTTTATATATTCTAGCTACGAAAAGCAGTGATAATGTAGATAAAAATTATGCAATGCCTCTCGCCATGGCGATTGAAATGATTCACACAGCATCACTTGTGCATGATGATGTGCTTGACAATGCTGCAACGCGTCGCGGCTCCGCTACGGCCAATGCCAAATGGGGCAATAATATAGCCGTGCTTACCGGAGATTATTTATTTGCCAAAGCATTCGCCGCTATAGCCAAAAATGATTACGGCCCACGAATTTCCGAACGCCTCGCCTCTATCGTCTGCGACCTGAGCGAAGGCGAAATTCTGCAAAATCATTTCAGCTACAGTATACCGGAAACTTTTGACATTTATTATGACCGTATCGCTAAAAAAACAGCCAACTTCATCGCTGTAAGCTGCGAACTCGGCGCTATTGTAGCCAAACAGTCTGAAAATAATATTAAGGCACTGCGCGAATATGGCTACTGCATCGGTATGGCCTTTCAAATTGTTGATGATATTTTGGATTTGACTTCCGACTCGAAAAAAATCGGTAAACCGGCCGGAAACGATATTCTGCAAGGCGTTATTACTCTGCCTGTAATTCATGCCTATAAACACGGTCAGCACGCCGAAGAACTGAAAAACATCATTGAAAACCGCCAAATGACGCATAACGATTTGGCTCGCGCCATTGAAATCGTAAAACAGTCGGACGGTATCGAATTTGCCAAAACCGAGGTAACGAAATTTTTAAACCGTGCGCATGAAATTCTGCCAGATGACCTACCGTCATCCGTGCATAAATCATTTGATGCCATCGCTGATTTTATCGGCAAACGTGATTATTAATGAGGTGAACAAACATGTTTGGAATTGGGTTTTCCGAACTTATTTTAATTTTAATCATCGGACTTGTTGTATTCGGTCCGGGCAAACTTCCGGAAATCGGACGTGGTGTAGGTAAAGCCTTACAAGAATTCAAAAAAGCTTCTTCCGAATTCTCTAGTTCACTTAATGACAGTTCCAAAAGCTCCATTACACCGACACCGCCCAATCCTGCCAATCCCGACCAACCGGCAAGACCGCCTGTTTTCATGCAGGATAATATGCAGTCCAACACTAAGCCTGCCGCAGCCAAACCGGCTGATACCTCTGTCAAAACAGAAACCGATAATAAATGATTTCATTATTAAATTTTAAACATAAATAAGAAAGGTGATTTTAATGTTTCCTAGCATTGGTATTCCCGAGTTAATTTTAATCTTAGTAATTGCCCTCGTAATTTTCGGTCCGGGCAAACTTCCGGAAATCGGCAAAGCCGTCGGCAAAAGTATCCGCGAGTTCCGCTCTGCTTCCAATGAAAATGATACTAAAACAATCGAAGCAAAAAACGATGCTAAAAAAGATGATGAAACAGCTAAAAAGTGAGGTAGTTTATTATGTCTGAAGATATGAATAAACCGACCTCCGCCGATACAGCCGCGCTTTCTGATGCCGCCAATCTGCCAGACACCGATACTAAAACGGAAGAGGCCGTTACAGCTGCAAAAGATGGCAGCATGTCCATCATTGCACACCTTACAGAATTGCGTAAACGCCTCATACGGTCTCTCATTGCCATAGGCATAGGCAGCTGTATTGCTTATTATTTTATTGAAGACATAATGCATCTTTTAACAGGCCCTGCTGGCAAGCTTTATTATATGCAGCCAGCAGAGGCATTTTTTACTTATATAAAAGTTGCCATATTTGTCGGATTTTTAATTGCACTGCCTATTGTCCTCTACCAAATCTGGCGATTTGTACTGCCTGCCCTAATCGGCATGGAACGATATCTTATTTCCGTTATCGTACCAATTTCCCTTATTTTATTCATAGCCGGCATCGCCTTTTCCTTTTTCCTCGTACTGCCTGCCGCTGTTAAATTTCTCGTAGGCTTCAGCACGCAGGAACTTCAGCCGATGTTTTCCATAAAGCAGTATTTCGATTTTGTTATCGCCTTTCTGCTGCCGTTCGGATTTATTTTTGAACTGCCGCTGGCAATTGTAATACTTGCTAAAGTGGGCATCGTTTCTTCAAAATTTCTGGCAAAACAACAGCGTCTGGTAATATTTCTAACCTTTGTCATCGGTGCTGTCATATCACCAACACCGGATATCTTCTCTCAGTGCATGATTGCCATACCGATGATACTTTTGTATGAAATAAGCTATGTAATTGTACGTTTCGGCATGAAAAAATAAAAAAAGCAGAATAGCTTCTTATTTTTTGTAAGAGGTTGTTCTGCTTTTTTATCTGTCTGAATTTCTTTAAACCGATTTCTTTGTTTTTGAAGAAATCGGTAAATAGAAAGTGCCTGTTTGGCATAATATAATAAAAAAGAAATTATTTATTAATTTATTTCTATATTATGCCAGGCAATTTT
>USIX01000195.1 GCA_900554895.1 uncultured Megamonas sp.
GTAAGAAGGGAATGGCCAGAAGTCTTTGTCAACAATCATTTCAAGCTTGTCGGCATACTGTATTTAAGACCGCGGATAACGATTTCAATAAGTTCTTCCTCATTTTCCGCAATACCGCCGCCTGTACCGCCAAGCGTATATGCAGGACGAACGATAATCGGATAGCCGATTTGATTGGCAAATTCCACAGCGGAAGCAACATCGTCAACAATAGTGCTTTCCGGAATAGGTTCACCGATTTTCTGCATTGTTTCTTTGAACAGTTCACGGTCTTCAGCACGTTCAATCGCTTCAAGCGAAGTTCCGAGAAGTTCAACATTATATTTATCGAGAATACCTGCTTCAGACAATTTAACAGCAAGATTTAATCCTGCCTGACCGCCGAGTGTGGCAAGAAGTCCGTCCGGACGTTCTTTTGACAGGATTTCATCAAGAAATTCCACTGTTAAAGGTTCAATATATACACGGTCGGCAATATCCTTATCCGTCATGATTGTTGCAGGATTGCTGTTCACGAGCACTACTTCAAGGCCTTCTTCTTTGAGTGCACGGCAAGCCTGTGTTCCGGCATAGTCGAATTCCGCCGCCTGACCGATAATAATCGGACCCGAGCCGATAACCATTACTTTTTTCAGATTTTGTTTCTTTGGCACTTAATTATTCCCCTTTCTGAAGCATTGCCCAAAATTGGTCAAATAAATATCTATTATCATCTGGACCAGGTGATGCTTCTGGATGATACTGTACGGAAAAAATAGGAAGCTTCGTATGACGAATTCCTTCCACTGTATCATCATTCACGGCTCTGTGCGTAACTTCGAGCGGCAAGCCTTCCAAAGATTTTTCATCTACTGCATAACCGTGGTTCTGCGAAGTGATGTGCACTCTTCCCGTCAGAAGATTTTTAACCGGCTGGTTGGAACCGCGATGACCGAATTTCAGTTTATACGTATCGGCACCGAATGCCAAAGATAATAACTGATGACCGAGACAGATGCCGAATGTCGGTTTCTTGCCAGCAATTTCACGTACTACATCAATGATTTCCGGCAAATCTTTCGGGTCACCAGGACCGTTGGACAGAAAAATTCCATCCGGATTTAATGCTATGATTTCTTCCGCTTTTGTATAGGCCGGAACAATAGTCAAATCACAGCCGATTTCATGCAGGGAATTCAAAATATGCTGCTTAATACCGAAATCCATAACAACAACATGCGGACCTCCGGCATTTTCCATGCGGTAAGTTTCCGGTGTCGTAACGATTTTAACCACTTCACGCGGAATTTCATTTTTCAGCAAAGCGTCGATTTCTTCCTGAGATGTTCCTTCCGGCACCAGAACGCCTTTCATCGCGCCGAGTGAGCGGATATGACGCGTAACAGCCCGCGTATCCACATTATATAAGCACGGAATATCCTGCGCTTTCAGAAAATCCGTCAATTCTTCCTCTTTCTGCCAGTTGCTGCCAATATCGCAAAGTTCACCTACGATAAAGCCGTTGAAAAAACATTTACGGGACTGATTGAATTTTTTCGCTGCGCCGTAATTGCCGATAAGCGGATAAGTCAATGTTACAATCTGACTGCAGTAAGACGGGTCAGTCAGAATTTCCTGATAACCGGTCATACCTGTATTAAATACAACTTCGCCGAGAACAGGTCTTTCATCAAGCATATCGCCGTAAAAAACTGCTCCGTCCTCTAAGATTAACTTCCCTTTCAAAAGAGCACCTCCAAATTATTAAACCAAAACTTCGCCGTCGTTCATCACGATTTTGCCGTCAACAATAGTCATTACAGCCTTGCCTTTCAGTCTGCGACCGACAAACGGGCTATGCGAACCCTTCGTATAGAATTTATCTTTATCTACAGTCCATTCTTTTTCCGGGTCGAAAATCGTAATGTCAGCTGCTGCGCCTTCTTCTAAAATACCGCGCTTGCCGTTAAAAAATAATTTACCCGGCAGATAACTCATCTTGCTGACAAGTTTTTCCAATGTAATTAAATTTTTATGATACAAATCCGTCAGAAGCACGCCAAGTGCCGTTTCCAATCCCGGAAAACCGCTCGGAGCGAATTTATACTCACGGTCTTTCTCCTCCTGAGCATGCGGTGAATGGTCCGTTGCAATTATATCAATCGTATCATCATTTATACCGGCAAGTACGGCTTCAATATCCGCCTGACTGCGAAGCGGCGGATTAACTTTTGTGGACGAATCAATCGGATTTACAAGTTCATCCGTCATGGTTAAGTGATGCGGTGTTGCTTCCGCTGTAACCCTTACGCCACGTTTTTTCGCCTGACGCACCATATCCACAGCATTTTTAGAACTGATATGCGAAATATGCACCCATGCGTCGGCATATTCAGCCAGCAGAATTTCTCTCATAACGGCAATATCTTCCGCAACTGTCGGTCTGCCTTTCATGCCGAGCATAGCAGAACGGTGTCCTTCGTTCATTACACCCTCAGCTACAAGGCTCGTTTCTTCTGCATGCGACATAATGGCTTTATCAAAAGTTCTGAGATAATCCATTGCATTGAGCATTAATTTACAGTTATTGTCAAAATGACCGTCATCAGAAAAAGCAACCGCACCTGCCTGAACCATATCACCGACTTCTGCAAGTTCTTTACCTTCCTGACCTTTAGTAAGCGCACCGATGATTTCAATATGCACGACTCCTGCATCTTTTGCCCGCTGTTTAAGTCCGTTTACTAAAACGGCAGTATCGACAACAGGTGTAGTATTAGGCATTGTAGCCACCGTTGTAAACCCGCCTGCTGCTGCCGCTCTTGAACCGGAGGCAAAATCTTCTTTTGCTTCCTGTCCCGGTTCGCGCAAATGCGTGTGCATATCAATAAAGCCCGGAGCAACAATTTTACCCGCAGCGTCTATTACCTGCGTATCGTCATCATCATTTAAATCTTCACCGATAACGGCGATTTTTCCGTTTTCTATAAGAACATCACTGACAGCATCAAAATTTTTGCCAGGATTTATAACTCGTCCGCCTTTAATCAGCAATTTCATTGTTTCTTCCTCCTGTTAAAGTTAGAGTTAATAAAGCCATACGCACAGCCACACCGTTTTGTACCTGGTCTTGAATTGCAGAATTTAAGCCATACGCAATTTCAGGTGAAATTTCCACACCTTTATTCATTGGACCCGGATGAAGCACCAGCACATCATCTTTAGCCAATGCCAGACGCTGTTTATTCAGACCAAAAATACGGGCATATTCCCGAAGCGACGGGAACAGACCGGACTTCATACGTTCAAGCTGTATTCTGAGTACATTAATTACATCAGCATCTTTAATGGCATCTTCCACACGGTCATGTACAAAAATTCCCGGTTCATCCTGTAAAAAACGCGGAAGCAGCGTTTTTGGTCCTGCCAAATGAACTTCCATACCCATTTTACGCATTCCCCAAATGTCACTGCGTGCCACGCGGCTATGCAGAATATCGCCAATAACGGCAACCTTCAGCCCTGCAAGCTCTCCTTTGTGCTGTCTGATTGTAAATAAATTCAAAAGTCCCTGAGACGGATGAGCATGCGCTCCGTCCCCTGCGTTAATGATAACTGGGCTTACAACTTTAGTGGCATATTCGGCTGCACCTTCAGCACTGTGACGCATGATGATAGCGTCCACTCCCATATCTTCAAGTGTCAAAAGCGTATCTCTGAGACTTTCACCTTTTACAATACTGCTGGTACTTGAAGTGATGTTTACTACATCCGCACTCAAATATTTACCTGCAAGTTCAAAAGAAGTACGGGTTCTTGTACTTGGTTCGTAAAATAAAGTTACAACCGATTTACCTCTTAGCGTCGGCAGTTTCTTGATATCACGATGAATGATATTTTTCATTTCTTTTGCTGTGTCCAACACTAAATTGATTTCTTCTGCGGAAAAATATTCCAATCCAAGAATATTTTTGCCACGCAAGGAAACGTTGTTTCTACTCAACATATTCACTCCTTCGCACTTTAAACGAAACCCAAAAATCAAAAAAGCTTTCCTATGCGAAGGCATAAGAAAGCTAGTGATAGCGCAATATAAGGATATATAGTGCTCCCTTTCAACCTCGCTGGATTTTTTTAAAGGGCTATATTTTT
>USIX01000196.1 GCA_900554895.1 uncultured Megamonas sp.
GATGTACTTCTATAATAAGGCCGTCTGCACCTGCCGCAATCGCTGCGAAACTCATCGGTTTAACCATTCTCCATTTGCCTGTACCGTGGCTCGGGTCAACGATAATCGGCAGATGGCTGAGATGTTTAACGGCAGACACGGCGCTCATATCGAGCGTATTTCTTGTATAAGTTTCGTAGGTGCGGATACCGCGCTCACATAAAATTACATTAGGATTGCCTTCATTCATAATATATTCTGCAGCATTGAGCCATTCATCAATTGTTGCGCAAAGACCGCGTTTGAGCATTACAGGCTTACTGCATCTGCCGACTTCTTTTAAAAGGCGGAAATTCTGCATGTTTCTTGCTCCTATTTGCAAAAGGTCGGCATATTGCGCTACAGTCTGTACGGCTTCAACTTCCGTTACTTCCGTTACGATTTTAAGACCGGTTATTTCTCTTGCTTGCGCCAGATATTCAAGGCCTTTTTCTTCTAAACCCTGGAAGGAGTACGGAGAAGTACGCGGTTTGTATGCACCGCCGCGCAGAAACTGAGCTCCGCCGGCTTTGACGATTTTGGCTGCTTCTAAAAGCTGCTCGCGCGATTCAACGGCACAAGGGCCTGCCATTACGACAACATTGCCATCTCCGATTTTTACGCCATCAACATCAACAACCGTATTTGCCGGATGGAATTCACGGCTTGCCAGTTTGTAGCTTTTGGAGATGGATACAGTCTGTTCAACGCCGTCCATAGCTTCGACAGCAAGAGAACTCATTTTGCGTTTGTCTCCGATAACACCGACGATTTTCTGCTGTGCGCCTTCCATTATTTTTGCCGTTAAGCCTACGCTTTCGATTGCTTCTACTACAGCCTGAATATTTTCATTGCTTGCATCAGGGTTCATTATTACTACCATTATATATTACCTCTTTCCATTTAAGATTTAATTTATATTAATTGATGCTTCCCTGAAAAACGGGAAAAGCACCAAGATTTTTCAGCCAAAAGCATTTCGCGGCTGCCGCTGTTAAAGCCTCCTGCAAGATTTTTGCCTCAACATCAACATCTATTTCAATGAAGAAAATATATTCGCCCAGTCCCGTGCGTGCCGGACGAGACTCTATGCGAGTCATGTTGACTTTCCGTTTGGCGAAATCGCCTAAAAGTTCATACAGACTGCCGGCTCTGCCGTCAATCTGGCAGATAAGCATCATATTGGCAGGCGGAGCAAGTTTTTCATCGTGTTCCTTTTTCGTGAGCAGTATAAATCGGGTGAAATTATCCTCCCTGTCCTGAATATCACTGTCTATAAGCTGCAAACCGTATAAATCGCCTGCCGATTTTGTGGCGATTGCTGCATAACCGTCGCCTAAACGGCTGACTTTTTCCGCTGCTCTGGCTGTACTTGCCACAGCTTCTGTTTTTACCTGCGGATAGTGCGTTTTAAGATACTGTCTGCATTGTGCCAACGGCTGGGCATGCGATATAATCGTATGAATTGGCACATTTTCATTTTTGACGAGCAGCTGATTATGTACGCTCCAGACAAGTTCTGCTTCAATTTTCAAATTCACGTCATGCGCCAATGTATCCAGCGTAATCCGTACGGAACCTTCAATCGAATTTTCCACCGGCACTAAACAATAATCCACATCATCTTCATCTACGGCTCTGATTGCTTCGTAAATCGTATCACAGGCGACAAGCTCCATATTTTTTTTACATATTTGTTTCATGCAGATTGCCGCTTCCTCGCTGTTCGTACCGTGCGGCCCTAAAAAAGCCAGTTTCAAGCCAATTCCTCCTTTCATGTTTTATAAAAAATAAAAGCCCCACCCGATTAAGGGCGAGGCTGATTTCGCGTTACCACCTTATTTGTCCGCAGTAAATACGGACATCTCCATCAAGTACAGGATTGCTCCGATACTCTCCTATTTTAACGGCAAGGTCCCGGCTCCGCCTACAATAAATTATTTCAGCGGGCAACTCCGAGGTGAACTTCAACAGTTTTTCTCATATCAAGATTTCAGCAGCCTTGACTCTCTGTAATGATACCGTCTGTCTACTTTTCCTCTTCATCATTTTTAACGTGAATACATAATATCATATTTAAAAACAAAATGCAAGTCTATTTATTGTAACTTTGTTAATACAGTTTATTGATAACTTCATCGTCAATTTTAAATGTGTGTTCCTGCGCCGGGAAATTTCCGTTTTGTGTTTCTTCAATATATGCTTTTATACCTTTTTCCATTTCTGCACCGACACGGGCAAATTGTTTTACGAATTTCGGTTTAAAATCACCGAACATGCCGAGCATATCATGGTAAACGAGAATTTGACCATCACAGCCGGCACCTGCGCCGATGCCGATTGTCGGAATGTTTATGGATTTTGTGATAAGTTCGGCCAGTTTTGCCGGTATACATTCCAAAACTACGGCAAATGCACCGGCTTTTTCCACTCGTTTAGCTTCTTCTAAAACGTGTTTGGCTGCTGTTTCGCTTTTTCCCTGTACTTTAAAACCGCCGAAACTGTTGACCGATTGCGGTGTAAGTCCGATATGCGCCATGACCGGTATGGATGCGGCAACAATTGCTTCTATCTGAGGACATACTGCTGCTCCGCCTTCCAGTTTTACCGCATGACATCTGCCTTCTTTTACCAGCCGACCGGCATTGTATACTGCATCATAGACTGAAGTTTGGTATGACATGAATGGCATATCCGCTACTATCAGAGCGTTTTTTGCGCCTTTTGCCACTGCCTTCGTATGATGAATTATATCTTCCATTGTTACGGACAGAGTATCTTCGTATCCAAGCATGACCATGCCGAGCGAATCGCCGATTAGAATACCGTTTATTCCCGCATTGTCCATGACTTTCGCTGTGGAATAATCATATGCTGTGAGCATCGTTATTTTTTTTTGCTCATCTTTCTGTCGCTGAAATGTCATTACTGTATTTTTCATCTTTCAAAACCTCTTTTATTTGCGTATAATTTTTTTGCGGATATTTTTGTTCAGCAATTTGTATCAGTTTTAAGGATAATAATCTATAAATCTGCGCCTGATTAAAATCTTTACTCAGATTTTCTAAATGACGTTTTACCGTTTTGATATCGTTTCTTTCAATCGGACCGGTCAGAGCATTTGTCAGACCGTATTTTACGATATTATCCGTATTTACTTTGAACAGCGGCAATATTGCCTTTTGTGCCGTTTCTTCGCTGAACCCGCACTGTTTTAATATATCCTTGCCTATAGCCAGCAGTGCAATGACCAGATTGCTTGCCATTACCGCACCAACGTGATATAAAGCTTTATCTGCCGTATCAATGACGGCGACGGTATTGCCGAGTTCTGTAAACAAATTCTGCATTTGCGTTAAATACTGTCGGCTTCCTTCAATGGTAAACACTGCATTTTTTAAATCATGCCAGGAATTATATCTATCGCTGACGGCACAAAGCGGATGGATAGAATAGACGTATGCACCTTTATTTTCTGCATCAAAAAAAGCGGCCGAAGATATCGAACCGCTGCAATGACAAATTTTTTTATTTTTAACATCCAGATTTTTCATATACTCCCAAACCGTGCCGATAGCATCATCCGGTACGGTAATAAACAGAGTATCACTGTCCTTTAAAATATCTGTTAAACTGTTATACATTCTGCTGTTTGTAAATTCTGCTGCTGATTTAGCCGATTTTGGCGACATACTGTAGTAGCCAGTAACGAAAATACCGCTGCTGACGAAATATTTTCCCAGAGAAAAACCTACTTTCCCTGCGCCGATAAATCCTATTTTCATTCAATCACTCCCTTTCTTCAAGGGACAGCCATGTTTACAATCTGATAAAGGTCCTGTTCAAAAATCATTCTGATACAGCCTTTGCTTAAAAATAAAAAAATTGTGGTACAGTTTCTTCTGAATACTATCCACGCAATACTATATCATCAATAATTTTATTTGTACATAAAATATGCTTAAAATTTTTTCAAAAAAACATTTGACAAACGTATCTCAATCTGATATTATAATATGCGTGGTTAAGACAGCCACTAATTGAAGGCCCTGTAGCTCAGCTGGATTAGAGTGTTTGACTACGAATCAAAAGGTCGCAGGTTCGA
>USIX01000197.1 GCA_900554895.1 uncultured Megamonas sp.
TCTTATCGCGGCCTTCCTGATTGTCCTTTGCCCATTGTTCAAAAGTCGGAACGATGCAGGTATTATTTGCAAAATAAAAAAAGTTGGCCGGATTTAATAGGACTGGCACAGGCTACGGCGGACATAATCTCTGATGAGTATAAGGCAATTAATCATAAAAAAACGTTAGTTAAACAGTGGCTATTATCTGATGACAGGATAATAAAAAACTGGGACGGAACGAAAATCGCCGGCATAGATAAGTTAAATCCAAGAACGGAAATCATCATAACACCGCTCAAAGTGGATTTAAAAACCGAAACCGACCCGTATATCGTCAAAAAAATTAAGGAGCGGCAACAAGAAAATCTGTTCCGTGAAAAGCCGAGAGAAAGCCCGTATACGGATTATATAAATAATCTGCTGAACAAATATGATTAAATGCAGATATATTTACAGTTGCGAATACGGTTTTGAGTTCGTGTCGCTTTGATATAGCCGTTTTAATCGTGCTTATGATTAAGTTTATGTACAGAAAAAGAAAATGGCTTAAAAATAATTTTAGGAGGTTTTAGAGATGAGCACAGCAATGTGGATTGTCATATCGGTAATCGTGTTGATGTTTATCTTGTTTATATGCGGGATAGGGTATTGCTATTACTTAGGTTATAAGCTTTATCAGCAAATAAAGCGCGACCATAAAGAAGTTGATGAGGAAATAGAGATTTTTGAAAAAGATTGGAATAAGTGGGGAAAGAAAAATGAACGGATATAATATTTGCACCAACAGAACAAATAAGGACCCGACCGCAAAGAAAGCTCTCAGCGGCGGTAGATTGGGACTGTGTCAGTATTTTGTCTATGTATTTAATAAATATATCGGCAGAAAGCGGTTCCGAATACTAAACATAGTCATAGAAGATATGAAAGACAAAACTATTTATAAAGAGCGTGATTTATTATGAAAAGAATAGAGGTAATAAAACGGATGCCGACAAGACATGAACTTGAAGAATACAGAAGGCACAGAAGAAAAGATATTGAGGTTATCGGCGGCGCATGTGTGCTGGTTATAATTATTGCAGCGAGTTTATTGTTGATAGGCTGACGGGGGATAAAATAAATGGCAAATTACAGAAACAATAATACGGTATTAGCAGATAAGCTGCGTAAAATAATTAAGCGGGAAATGGACAAAATGGGAATACTTGTACCGGAACTTGCTAAGATGGCAAATATTAATTATTGTTCACTTAGAAATTATATTAACGGTAGAAATGACCTTAGTGCAGGAAATGTATTTGCATTAATCAGAGCGTTAGGAATTAGAATTAAATTTTACAGGGAGAAAAATGTTAATAGGACTAGCTTTAATAATAGGTCTGTTGTTCGGGTTAGCATTGCATATTGGATTAAAGAAAAAACAGGAAACGGAAATCGGTGGGATTATAAAACCGTTGACTTCTGCACATCTTGAAACACAATGGGTTAATGGTATTGGAGCACTGAAAGCCTGCAATAAAATGTATCAGAACAACCACGAACAAATCGAAAAAATATTTGATGAGGTTGCAGAACTTGAAGAAGCTAATAAATACTTCGACTTAAATTGCTTAAATCCAATGGGTAGAGCTCATACATGTGAGGAATGCCTTGATATAATTGTTGCATGCAAAACTTATCTGGAATGTAATTTTAATAGAGGGGAAATAAGCTGTATGATTGAGTTTGTTAATAATAAAAACAAACAAAGAAATTATTATTAACTTGAGGGGTAACTTAGGGAGATACTTAAGGGTTGACTTGAGGGGCGAAACAACGCCCCTTTTATCTGTTTTCATAACAAAATAGGAGGAGCGTTCTGCATGATGAAAAGATATAACGATTATGAAAATATAGTGTACGGATATCTAAATAACTATACGCAATTTGTAGCTAAATCAAAAAATATTGAATTAGAGATATCTCTGCTATATGACAAAATCGAAGAATTAAACGACGTAAAGACAACAAAATATGACAAAATTTTATCCGGCAGTTCCGGCAACAGTTCATCTGTAGAACAGGCTTTTGAACGTAAAATAAAAATTGAAGAACAGATAAAGGATTTGCGTATGGATAAAAAGCAGATAGATACCGTTTTAAATCGAATAGACAATGCGATTAATTCACTAAGAACACCAGATAAAATAATTATTACGGAAAGATTTATTCATGAAGCATATTGGAAAGATATATCGGAAAAAGTGGGATATTCAGAGCGTACCTGTCAGCGGATGGCATTAGAAGCAATGGAAAAAATAGTAAAAAATCTGTTCAGTAAGCCGGAATATGAACAGGGAAGATTAAACTTCATTTTTGTGGATAACTAGCATGTTTTTCTGTGGATAAGTGGCAAAAATTTTTTTGTCGCATTTTTGTCGTACTTTTGTCGTGTTTTTGTCGCACTTTTGTCGTAAAATCGCTCGAAAAATGTGTTATGATGATATTGTTGAAAATTGAATACAGGAGAAACTGAAAAAAGTCGTGCAGATTCTGTACGGCTTTTTTAGTACAAAAAAAGACCGCCGAAAAAGCGGTCCTTACTAAATTTATTGAGCTTGAGTAAAATGCGGCGGATTATTTTCATCTGTTCCCAGATATTTTCGTAAAGCCATTTGTAAAAGATGGGAATAATTTACGTTTTCTTTTTCTGCTAATAAATTGAGCCAGCGTGGAATTGTAACTGTTTTTTTTATGGATTTATTCATCATTTTTTCACGAAACGGCGGCATCCATGCTTCAATCATTACTAAAACTTGATTTTTTTCAGGTTTTATATCTAAAGGCGAACTAGGTTGCGGAATTTCTTCGTTGTCTTCTTCCATGCCGAAAAGATGTAATTGTAATGCTTCTTTCGCATTTTTAAAGGCTTCCTGCATATTATCAGCGCATGGCAGACAGCCGGGCAAATCCGGGAAGAAAATAGAAATGCCGTCATCAGCTATATCGAAAATAGCAGGATACTGATAAAAATCCTTCATAGCTAAAACCTCCATTGTTAAATGTGAAAGAGGGAATTGACGGGGACTTATAATTTAAGTCCCGCTTGTTCCATAATACTTTTTACGGTTTTAATTGGTATATCCTTTTTCGGATGAGTAAGAGTTACGCGTCCTTTTTTAGTTGGATGTTTTAATTGCATATGGTCGCCTTCGTAATTTACTCTGTACCAACCGTCTTTTTGAAGTATCTTGAGGATTTCCCTTGAGGAATAAGATTTCATCATTTTCCCTCCTTCGAATATCATTATAGCACGTATTTAAATACGTGTAAATAAAACCATATAAAATGTAAGTAGTGTTTATGATATAATAAAATCATCTTGAGTTTGAGGTGATTTTATGTTATATGATGAATATTGTTTTGATGAAAATTTAATTCCTAATGATTTAAAAAATTTAAAAAACTACTATGAACAATATCGTGATTTTACCTTAGAGTTATATTTAAAAATTATAGGCAGTGAAAAAGCAAAACAAGAAAGTCCAGTAAACCTTGTTGTAGGCAGTTCTTTAAAAGAAATTATTGAATTATTAGATGGTATCTATATATTATCAAATGAATTTTCAACAAAAAACGTGATATTATTAGTAAGAAAATTATTTGAATTATATTTACAGATAGCATTTATCCTAGTAAAAAATGATAAAAAAAAGAAAGCTTTAATTTATATATTAAAAAATATACAGATTAATAAATTAACCAACTGGGAAGATTTTTGTAAAAAAATAGAAGGTGCTCATAACTATTTAGGAATTAATAATGATGATGTACAGAAATGTATAGTATTAATAAACGAAACAAGAACTTATAATTGGTTTACAGTTTATAATAAAAAGATAAAAAATCTAAAAGATTTATCTATAGAATTAGATAAAAATGAAAATTTATTTGAGCAGATGTCAAATAGCGATATGTATGATAAAATATATGATTCGTTATCAAGAGAAGCACACGGTCATGCTAGTCTT
>USIX01000198.1 GCA_900554895.1 uncultured Megamonas sp.
ACGGTGATACCGGATAATTTTTGGATAAGTTTGCAGTCAATTTCATTCCAGATACCGACGGAGTCGATTAATGTACCGTCCATATCAAAGAAGGCGAATTTTTTGTTTTTCAGCATGGTAAGAGTCCTTTCTGGTGATAAAGTGTATTTGTCGTTCATTTTTCTTTTGATAGCAAAAGAAAAACGAACCAAAAAGAAAACCTTTTTAACGTTTTGCTTACGCTGCACTGGGCAAGCATTTAAGATGTTTATGCGTATCCAGTCGGTACTAACGGCTCGAAATGCTTGGTTTAACTCGTGCCTTCTAGGCTACAGCAGGAACTTGAATATGAAGCTGGGCACTGTAATTTGCTAATCGTCTCAAAAATTTATTGCGCATTTAGATAATTTTTCGGTAGCCGTAAGGCTATTGGAGATAAGGTATTTTTAGATGTGATTTTAGTCCAAACTGTTTGAGCGTTAGCGAGTTTTTGGACGTTACAGCTAGAAATACCTTATCTTCAAAGGAAAATTTCTATGCGGCTTCGAACCAGAGGCATTTCTTTTTCGGCAACTTTTCTTTGTGCATTCAAAGAAAAATTGCCCGGCGCAATATGAGAATATATTAAGAAATACTTCTTTTTATATTATATTGTGCCGAACTAGCACTTTCCTTAAATCGGTTTTCCTGTTTTTCTTTTGATAGCAAAAGAAAAATGAACAACTCGATAATAGGCAATATCTTTTTGTTAAATTAATTAACACTATTGTAACAATTATACAATGAAGTTGGAATATATATAAATTCGCCGAAGTAAGGCTTCAATCTTTTTCTTTACAGTTCAAAGTATTTATGATATATTAATTTTCGTATGTATGACAGACATTCCCGTTCTAGGACAGACGCAACTCCGACGTTATCGTGGAGCTGGGAGAAATAAAATTTAGGAGGAAAATAAATGTTAACTCAGGAACAGAAATTACAAATTATTCAAGACAATGCAACTCATGAAGGAGATACTGGTTCTCCAGAAGTACAGGTTGCTCTTTTGACTGCACGTATCGCATATCTTACTGAACATCTCAAACAGAACAAAAAAGACCATCATTCCCGTCGCGGTTTATTAAAAATGGTTGGTAAACGCAGAAGACTTTTGAGCTACTTATATGATGTTGATGTAGAACGCTATCGTGCTCTTATCGCAAAATTAAATTTACGCAAATAATTAATGAAAAAGCGGGAGCATTTCCCGCTTTTTCTTTTGAAGATAAATATTGTGGTATTGTAAATTTCTATAGTAAAGATATTAGCCATCTTGTTTAAAAATATGAAAAATAAGATGTTTAATATCTTTACTATAGCCGCAATATTTATCCTGAATATATTTAATATGATTTAGGAGGAATAAAATGTATACTTTTGAAACAACTCTTGGCGGCCGCAGTTTTATAGTGGAAACCGGTAAAATGGCGAAACAGGCTAACGGTGCAGTACTCGTTCGCTACGGCGATACGGTGGTACTCGTTACGGCTACCGCTTCGGCTGAACCGCGTGAAGGCGTGGATTTTTTCCCGCTTACTGTTGATTATGAAGAAAAAATGTATTCCGTCGGTAAAATTCCGGGCGGATTTATTAAACGTGAAGGCCGTCCGTCCGAATCGGCTATTTTATGCAGCCGCTTGATTGACAGACCAATCCGTCCGCTCTTCCCGGAAGGTTACCGTAATGATGTACAGATTGTAGCTACCGTTTTATCCGTAGAGCAGGACAATGCTCCGGAAATCGCCGGCATGATTGGCGCGTCCTGTGCGCTTTCCATTTCCGATATTCCGTTTTTAGGTCCTATTGCCGGTGTGCGTGTAGGCAGAATTGACGGACAGTTCATCATTAATCCGACAGTTGAACAGAGAGCCAAATCCGATTTGAATTTAACGGTGGCAGGTTCTTATGACGCTGTGATGATGGTTGAAGCCGGTGCAAACGAACTGCCGGAAGAAGTAGTGCTTGAAGCTATTTTATTCGGTCATGAAGAAATCAAACGTTTAGTGGAATTCCAAAAAGATATGATGGCACAGTGCGGCAAAGAAAAACATCAGCCGAAATTATTTGAAGTTCCGGAAGAACTTGTCAATGCCATTCATGAATACACTTATGACAAATTGAATGCTGCTGTGCGTGATGCGGACAAACTGCGCCGTGACGAACACGTGGCGGAAGTAAAAGTGGAAGCGAAAGAACATTTCCTTGAACTTTATCCGGAAATGGATATGGAAATAGATTATGTGCTGTATAAAACATTAAAAGGCATTGTGCGCCACATGATTACGCATGAAAAAATCCGTCCGGACGGACGCGGTTTGGAAGAAGTACGTCCGATAAGCTGTGAAGTGGGTCTTTTGCCGCGTACGCACGGCAGCGCACTGTTTACGCGCGGTCAGACGCAGATTTTAAATATTACTACGCTCGGCGCACTCGGTGATGAGCAGGTTATCGACGGCATCGGCGACGATACACCGAAACATTATATTCATCATTACAATTTCCCGGGTTATTCCGTGGGTGAAGCTCGTCCGATGCGCAGCCCTGGCCGTCGTGAAATTGGTCATGGTGCGCTTGCTGAACGCGCTCTCGTACCGGTTATTCCGTCCGAAACGGAATTTCCGTATACTATCCGTCTCGTATCCGAAGTTTTGGAAAGTAACGGTTCCAGCTCCATGGGCAGTGTATGTGCCAGCACTTTATCCTTAATG
Source organism: uncultured Megamonas sp. (assembly GCA_900554895.1). Lineage (GTDB taxonomy): Bacteria > Bacillota > Negativicutes > Selenomonadales > Selenomonadaceae > Megamonas > Megamonas gallistercoris. The sequence continues at coordinate 2,730 of USIX01000198.1, forward strand.
CACGCAGGCGTGCCGATTAAAAAACCGGTATCCGGCTGTGCTATGGGTCTTGTAAAAGACGGTGATGCTTATACTATTTTGACGGATATTCAAGGCATGGAAGATGCTCTCGGCGATATGGACTTTAAAGTTGCCGGTACACCGGACGGCATTACGGCAATTCAGATGGATATTAAAGTTGCCGGTATCAGCAGAGAGATTTTATCTTCCGCACTCGCTCAGGCAAAACGCGGCCGTGAGTTCATTTTGGGCAAAATGCTGGAATGTATCAGCGAACCGAATAAGGAATTGTCCCCGTATGCTCCGCGCGTTAATACGATGAAAATCGCCGTGGATAAAATCCGCGATGTAATCGGACCTGGCGGCAAGACGATTAAAAAAATAATCGATGAAACAGGCGTGCAGATAGATATTCATGATGACGGCAATGTATTTATCACTGCAGTTGATGCAGCTTCGGCACAGAAAGCACAGGAAATAATCTATACATTGACGCGCGATGTGGAAGTCGGTGCAACATATAAAGGCAAAGTTACACGCATTATGAATTTCGGTGCATTTGTGGAAATTCTGCCGGGCAAAGAGGGATTATGTCATATTTCCCAGCTTGCTAAAGAACGTGTCGGCAAAGTTGAGGATGTTGTAAAGGTCGGCGACGAGCTGGAAGTAAGAGTAACGGAAATCGACCGTCAGGGCAGAGTGAATGTTTCTCATAAAGTGCTGTTAAAATAAGGCGGTGATATCATGCACATTGTTTTGATTGAACCGGAAATACCGGCAAATACCGGCAATATTGCCCGTCTTTGTGCCAATACGGGAATAGAGCTTCATCTTGTAAAACCACTTGGTTTTTCTACTGATGATAAGCATTTGAAACGTGCCGGTCTTGATTACTGGCATTTGATAAAAGTTCATTACCATGAAAGTTTTGCCGAAGTGCTGGAATTATATAAAGACCATAAATTTCATTTTGCCACGACAAAAGCGGCTCATGTATACAGCGATGTAAAGTATGGAATGGATGATATGCTCGTTTTCGGCAAGGAAACGGCAGGAATACCGGAAAGTATATTGAAAGAGCATTGGGATGACTGTATCCGTATACCGATGGCAAATGAATCCCGTTCGCTTAATTTATCCAATTCCGTAGCCGTTATAGCGTATGAAGCTATGCGCCAGATGAATTTTGCCAATTTGAAGCAAATTGGACGCGACCAC
>USIX01000199.1 GCA_900554895.1 uncultured Megamonas sp.
ATTGCCCGACGCAATATAAAAATAAATTAATAAATATTTCTTTTCATATTATATTATGCCGAACCGGCACTCTTAAAAATTTTTCTTTAAATTTGTTTTCTTTAAAATTAAAGAAAACGATAAATAGAAATTTTCGATAACTTTAATTTATCCGTTTTGCCGCTCTCGTTTTTAGGCAGGGATTTTACATAGATGAACTGTTTCGGTATTTCAAAATCTGCTAAATATACTTTTAATAATTGAATTATTTTCTGTCTGCTGTATTTCTTTTCGCCAGCGATGAAAGCTGTTAAAATACTACATTCGTTTTTGCGCAGGACTGTTACGGCTACTTCGTTTATCGACAGAACTTTCATTAAAGCCTGCTCTACTTTACCGGCTGAAATCTTTAAACCGTTTATATTACAGATATCATCTTTCCGTCCAAGAAAATGCAGTATTCCCGTATTATCCATATAGCCTTTATCTTTCAAAGAAAACGGCAATGTTATCCCCTCTACATGATATGGTGTCTTTACGAAAATTTCTTCGTTTTTAACAGCAATTTCCACATTAGGAAAAACTCTGCCGACAAGTGTTCTGTCATTTGTCATTTCCGTATCCTTAATATAAGTAATGTAATTTAATTCGCTGGCACCATAATACAGTATTATTTCTGTTTGCGGGTAAATACATTTCAATTTAAAAGCATCCTGTCTGTCCATGCTTTGAGAACCCGTTATGATATGTTTCACAGTAGGATTTTTACCTGTAAAAAATCTGGTCAGAAGCATTAATTTCGTCGGTATGAGATACATAGCATTGACTTTGTATATTTCTATTAAATCAAGCCAGTATTTAGGCAAGAATTTTTCCGTGCAGACAATCGCACCGCCGACGGATAAAACACTCAGATATATATTTAAGTTCCCCGTAAAAGCAAGACTTCCCTGACAGAAAATTACACTATCACCATCAATACCGAAAATTTTATTCTGCACCGGAAAAAAATCCGCCCAACTGTCATAACTGCGCCAGAATAATTTGCTTTTGCCAGTTGTTGAGCCGGAAGTCATAACTCCCATACAGGCAGTCGGCGGAATATCATCAACTGTAAATTTCTGATTTTTACTGTCTTTCGTGGCAATTACTGGCACACAGCCTGTACCGCTGTAAGCAAGAAACTGTATCAGCTGGTCGATAATTTTTTCCGCATAAATAAAGGTATATTGCTGTTTTTTATTGATGTTGCCGCGAATATTTTGCGCTTCAGCCGCCAAGTCGCCATAAGTGTAAGTAATCCCGTTTGCAACAACTGCCGTCTTATTTTGCTTTTGTTTTTGAATTAAATCCAAATAATCCATAATTAAATCCTTTCGATTAACATACCGCTTCCTAGTCCGCCCGCTCCGGCAATCGCACAGCAACCGAATTTTCCGCTACGCAAATGCAATGCTTTCAGTAAATGAAGCAGAATAATTGCACCGGAAGCGCCGTAAGGATGGCCATAAGCGAGTGCTCCGCCCAAAACATTATATTTTTTCGTGCAGGTTGGAAAACTGCGCTCAAACAGTACATCTATAACGGCAAATGCTTCATTTATTTCAAAAGCATCAACATCATCTGCACTCAAATTATTTTTCTCAAACAGTTTATTGAGCACGGCAATTGCTCCTTTTGGACTCAACATCGGGTCGACACCGCAGGCACAGGAACTTTTGATTTTTGCTATGGGTTTTTTACTATACTTTTTTAAATATTTTTCCGAACAAAGCACGACAAAAGCGGCTCCATCATTTATCAGACAGGCATTTGCCGCAGTAATCAGTTTTCCGCCAGGCAGTATTTTAGGCATTCTGTCCAAAAGTTTCCGGCTCATGCGTGGACGTATTCCTTCGTCTTTAACGGAATGACATATACTTATCGTGATATCCTGCAACAAATTATTATTCCGTGCATCAAGTGCCAATTTATGACTGCGCAGTACCCAGCCGTCCATTTCCTCCTTGGAAATATTTTCTTTCATCGCAGTAAGTTCCGCACCTTCCAGCATGATATTTTCGCGGTGGATATGGGGCATGAATTTTGCGCTGGAATAATAACTGTCATCTTTATAATCGGGATGATTAGGATTGTAACTGCGGCGCGGCTGAGTGGAACTGCTTTCAAAACCACCGGCAATTATTAAATCGGCATTGCCCGAAGCTATTTTATCAGCGGCTGCGGCAACACTTTCCAATCCGCTTGAACACTGCATATCTACAGTAAAAGCAGGCACGGAATAATCCATACCTGCCTCCAATGCCATCAGGCGGGTGATATTGCCGCCTGCTCCGACACCGTTTCCGCCTATAATATAATCAATGTTTTCAGCCTGTAATTTATATTTTTGCACAACCTTCTGCAAAACTTCCGCCCCGAGAATTTCTGCCGGAATATGTCTGTATATACCGTTACAAATACCGATATAACTGCGCAGACCGCCTAAAATATATACATCATTCATAATCGTCACCTGTTGAAAATTTTTAAAATCGGTTTAGCAAGAGCCGCAGCTACCAGACATTTTACGATATCAAGCGGAATAAACGGCAGTACGCCTGTTAAAATTACGGCTTCTAAATTCATATCCGTTAAAAATTTCAACTGTAATGCACCTAAAATATAAATTACGGGAATACCGACGCAGATACCGACAAACGCAAAACGTTTGAAACTGTAGGTTCTGCCTCTAAGCCATGCAATGAGCGTAACAGCCACCATAAAACCGAAAATATAGCCGCCTGTCGGGCCGAAAAGTTTGGCAGGACCTGCCGTGCCGCCCGTAAATACCGGAATACCTATAAGACCGACAAGAATATAAATAAGCATGGTAATAAATGCCTGCTTCGGCGGCAGCAGAAAACCTACCAGATTTACGATTAAAGTCTGAAGTGCTATCGGCGACAGCGAGAACGGCAGCGGAATAATAATATATGCCGAAACGCAGTTCATGGCGACGAGCAGTGCCAGACGCGTCATTTCTAAGGTTTTGTTTACAGAAGAATTATTTGACATTGAACTCACCTGTCCTATTGAATTTTATTATAAAAGCCAATACATCATGCACATAGGCGTTTATTGTATCGTTCTGCTGATAAAAAGCAATTTCATCACCGCTATATACGGGATAAAGAAATTTTACATCCCAATCAGTTTGCGCACGGAAAAATTCTTCATATAAGTATAAGACCATTAAAAATCCCGGCACAATCGGCTTTTCGCTTTGATGAATAATATTTTTATCACCGGATAATGCTATGTACTCGTTTATCTGTTCAATCGTAAATTTTCGCTTACTCAAAAAAGAACCGCACTGCTGCATTTTTCTGACCGATGATGTTTGAGAAGATTTCGGCATAACCAGTAAAACTTTCAGACTCTGCCGCACATCACCGTCTTTATCTCTGCCTTCAACTTTAAACACCGCTTTTCGGTTCGTAGCATTAAGCAGATTGTTACTGAAAAATTCAGCTTCTCCCTGCAAAATAATCTGAGCATGGGCTAAAATCCAGCCGGAGAAAAATTTCTCATCACAATTCGCCAAATTCCGTATCAGTTTTATCATCTACATCCCTGCCTTTTCTGTTCATAATTATATGAAATATTGACTGCATAGTCAACTTTTTAAATTGGTAAGTTGACGATATGACTGCAACATGATTTAAGAAGCTAAAAAATTTTATGAGGAGAAACAAAAAAGCCCATACCTGAAATTAATCAGATATGAGCTTGATTTTTTAAATATTATTCAGCATATACGCTGATTTGACGGTTGTAACGACCTTTGCGTTCGAAAGCAACGCGTCCTGCGATTTTAGCGAATAAAGTATCATCTTTACCGATGCCTACGTTAGCACCTGGATGGA
>USIX01000200.1 GCA_900554895.1 uncultured Megamonas sp.
GTTTTCTTAATAGCTAAAGCTACCGTAAAAATCTCCAACGCAGACAAAAATTAAGCATGACTACAAATTACAGTGTCAACAGCTCGGTTTAAATTATTGTTAAAAATAAAAGGTACGAGCCAAATTCCAAACATTTCGAACCGTTGTACCGACTGGATTTATAAAAGAGCTTCGAAGGCTCGCCCAGTGCAGCGTAAGCGAAACGTAAAAAAATGTTTCTTTTTGGTTCGTTTTTCTTTGCGTCAAAGAAAAATGAACAAACTCCTCGATAAATAGAAATTTAACTAAATAACCTTCCTATATCCTGGGCGGTAGCAAAGAACATCAGTGATAAAAGCAGAATAATTCCCGCCATCTGCACGACACGTACATATTTGGCTTCAATCGGTTTGCCGCGCAGTGCTTCAACCAGAAGTACCACAAAATGACCGCCATCTAGCGCCGGTATTGGAAGCAGGTTGATAATTCCGAGGTTTAAACTCAAAAGTGCCGCAAACTGCAACAATGGTACAATACCGAGATGCGCTGCCTGGCTTGTCATCTGCGCTACGCCGACCGGACCTGAAAGTTCAGCCGCCACGGTGCCGGTTATCATACCGACAAGCGCACTGTACATCTGGTATATTATATTTATTACCGTAGCAAAAGCCAAAACAATCGAGTCGATAAAACCGACATTTTGCGTCTGAACAGGTGCTGTTACACCGATTAAGGCACGTTTTGCCTGCTCATCGTATTTCGGCACGACGGAAGTCGTCATCGTTTCATTATCGCGTACAAATTCGACACTTAAAACTTTACCGTCCTCACCTTGTACTTTCTCCACAAAGTTTGTCCAGCTGTCAACCGGCTCACCGTTAATGCTTATGATTTTATCACCCATCTTCAGACCGGCCTGACTGGCAGCTTCACCTTCCATAACCTGACCGAGTACCGGCTCATTAATCGGCGTTTGAATACCGTTAAAGAAAAATATTCCGGCAAAAATTAGAAACGGCAGAATAAAGTTCATAACAGAACCTGCCAAAATAACAATCATCCTTGCCCAGACCGGACGTGCCCAGTAAGCTCTGTCCCCTGCATCTTCATCCATGCCCTTTTCCATACCGGCAATTCTGTTAAAGCCGCCAAGAGGAATACTTCTTATGGAATAAACCGTTTCGCCTTTCTGCCTGCTCCAGATTTTCGGACCGAAGCCGATAGCAAATTCATCAACACGCATTCCCGTTTTTTTTGCTGTAATAAAATGACCGAACTCATGTACTAAAACCAACAGACCAAACACAAATACAATTGCAATGGTACTTATTAACATCTCTTACTCAATTTCTCCTTTACATTTTGTCGCGTTTTTGCATCAATTTCAAATAAATCCTCCAGCTCCGGTGAAACAAGAGTTATATGAGAAAGCATCTCATCTTCTATTATATCATAGATATCGAGAAAACTTATCTGTTCATTTAAAAACGCTTCAACAGCTATTTCATTCGCTGCATTCATTACACACGGCATGGAACCGCCGATTTTTCCCGCTTCATATGCAAGAGCCAAGGCGCGAAACGTATCCGTATCCGGCTTTTCAAACGTTAACGGCTGCATTTGCCAAAAATCAAGCTTCGGCGCAACACACGCCAAACGCTCAGGATAAGTCAAAGCATACTGTATCGGCAAGCGCATATCGGTGGAAGCCAGCTGAGCAATTACCGAACCGTCCACATACTGCACCATAGAGTGAACAATACTCTGCGGATGAACCACAACCTGAATGTTGTCATACGAGACACCGTAAAGCTGTTTTGCTTCAATAACTTCCAGCCCTTTATTCATTAAAGTGGCACTATCAATAGTTATTTTCCTGCCCATTTTCCATGTAGGATGATTTAGGCACTGTTTTACCGATACATTTTTCAGTTCCTCTTTCGTTTTGCCGCGGAAAGGACCGCCGGAAGCTGTTACAATCAGTTTATCAACTTTCGTCATATCTTCACCGTGCAGGCATTGGAACAGTGCGCCATGTTCACTGTCAACCGGCATTATTTCAATATTTTTTTCTTTAGCACTGCGCATAACGAGTTCACCGGCGACCACCAGTGTTTCTTTATTGGCAAGAGCAATATTTTTGCCGGCAGTAATTGCCGCCATTGTTGGACGCAATCCAGCAAATCCCATCAGTGAAGTAACGACTGTATCTATTTTATCATTTACAACACCTTCAATTAATCCCTCTTCACCCCAAAGAAGCTGTGTTTTTCCGCTGTAGCGCGCCTTTAATTTTTCATATGCGTTTTTATCATTTAATACGGCAATACTCGGTGCAAATTCCTCTATCTGTTTTTCCAGAAGTTCATCATTATTATTTGCCGCTAAAACTTCTATTTTTAAAATATCCGCATGATTTCTGACTACATCCAGAGTCTGCGTACCGATAGAACCGGTTGAACCAAGTACAGCAATTTTCTTCATATAAATTATTCTCCTTTAAAAGCCCAGTAAAAATACCGCCGCATAATAGACAAGCGGAGCCGTAAACAGCAGACTGTCAAAACGGTCGAGCACACCGCCGTGTCCCGGAATTAAATTACCTGAATCCTTAATACCTACATACCGTTTAAAGCACGATTCCACCAAATCGCCTAAAGTGCCAATTACAGCGATAAGTGCTCCCATAATAAGCATGGTAGTCAAATCAAAGCCAAAAAAATTGCCCAGAACAGCCATGCAGAGCATCGTGCCGATAATACCTCCGACAAATCCTTCTACACTTTTTTTCGGACTGATGACAGGGCACAGACGATGTTTTCCTATACTGCAACCGACAAAATAAGCAAACGTATCACTTGCCCACGTGCCGATAAAAGTCAGCCATACGAGAGCACAACCTGCCGTAAAATCGCCAAGCAGGGAATTCGTCACAAGAACTGCATCACCGCCCAGCATACGCAGTGCCGCCAGATGATAAAAAGGCAGAGCAATATAAATAATACCCGCCAGCATGATACATGCCTGATGCACAGCAAACGAAGCATGATTGAATATCATCTTAAAAAAGACAAACATCAGTACCATCATAAACGGAAACATTACATACTGCGGCAACAGTATTGCCTGCAAAATGGCATATACCGTCAATCCTGCACCAAACGGAGCCGATATATCAATCCCCTTATGACCAAAAGCATGCGCATACTCCCGCCATGCCAGCATGGCAAGAATGAGCACTGCCACTATGAACAACCAGCTGCCTGTCTGTATTATTATTCCGGCAGCTATAATCCCAACAATACCACTGATAATACGTGTCAGCAAAATACACACCGCCTTAATTTATTTATTATCCAAACCGCCAAAGCGCCTATCTCTGTGTTGAAAGTCAATCAGAGCTTCGATAAACTCCTCCGGTGTAAAATCCGGCCAATTCGTTTTTGTAAACCAGAACTCCGCATATGCCGACTGCCACAACAGAAAATTACTCAAACGCATATCACCGCTGGTACGTATCATCAAATCTACCGGCGGCAGATTTCTTGTATATAAATTATCTTCGAATACTTTATCGTCAATATTTTCCACCAAAAGCGAACCGTCTTTCACCTGCTGCGCTATATTCTTCACAGCCGTAATAATCTCATCACGTCCACCATAGTTTATAGCTACATTAAATTTCACACCAGTATTATTTTTCGTAATATCTTCTGCTCTATGAAACTCTTTTACTAAATTATTAGGCAATTCGTCAATTCTACCAATAAATTTTATTCGAACGTTATTTTCACATAATTCATCAATTTGAGCCGCCAAAAAACTTGAAAATAAATTCATCAAAAAATTTACTTCACTAATAGGTCTTTTCCAATTTTCTGTAGAAAAGGCATATACTGTT
>USIX01000201.1 GCA_900554895.1 uncultured Megamonas sp.
CATCACCAATACCTGCACCGATAGAAGCAAGACCCATTGTAATACCTGCACCAATCAATGCTGCCATAACCATAATTGCGTTTTCCATAGAAATAAATCCTCCTTAGATTTTTAAAAAATATTAATTAATGATTTTCATCGTCTTTCATAGCATTAGCTAAGTAAGACATAGAGAGCATAGTAAAAATAAATGCTTGAACTGCACCAATGAATAAACTGAATGCAAGCCAAACAACACTAGGCACCGGCATCCATATTGGTACCAGCAGAAGCAAGATTATGATTAAAATTTCCCCTGCCAGAATATTACCAAATAGACGGAAAGCAAGTGTAATTGGTTTTGCTATTTCTTCAATCAGATTGATAATAACAAACGGAGCTACCGGCTGGAAGAAATGTTTTATATAATTGAAACCTTTATAATAAAGACCTAATACATGCAACATTACTATTACCAAAAGTGCCAGACCCAAAGTCGTATTCAGGTCGTTTGTCGGCGACGCCAGCGTCGGTATAAGCCCTATCCAGTTGGATACCAATAAGAACAGAAACAGCGTGATTAAAAACGGAGCCACAAGCTGTCCGCGTGAACCGATTGTATTGCCAATCTGCTCATTTAGCCAGACAATTACCATTTCAATCACATTTTGCCAACCAGAAGGAACCATTTTAAGGCCTCTCGTTGCCAAAAATGCAATGATGATGACGATTGCCATTGCCAGCCATGTCATTTCTAACGTCTGAATGTTGAATTGCATGCCAGCAAAAGTGACTACTTCACGCACACCGATTTCATGCATTTTCCCCACTGCTGCTTATACAGTCCATAAGTAACAGTGTACTCACCTCTCTTTACTTTATATTTTCGCCGGAAAATCCGGCTATATGTAGATAATGCCTGATAGACCGGCATTATTCCATATTCTTATGATAAACAAATATCGCCAAATGTATCATGTATACAATCATCGTTAAGAAAAAACCGCCAACTGCCGCAAAAAACAATTCTTCCGAACGCATTATGGCAGCCCGCAAAACTATAAAGATTATTAACAAACGCATTATCAGGCTGAGCCACATCTGCCCTTTAGCTTTGCCTACACTTAAGTGTGCCGCTTTCCATGTACGGTAAACCATAACCCAGATACAGATTACAGCCAGAAGATATCCTGTAAACACTCCGGTCAGGAGATACAGCTTTTCATTCATCGCCAATAATACGGCGATAGCAACTGTAAAAATCAAAATCTGCATCAGTAATTTTTTACCGCGTACAGATAAAAATTCCTTCATTATAATTTATTACTCCTAAAATCGCTAATTTGCCTGTTCAAGTATATCTTATCAAATCTGCACCAAAATAAAAAGACCTATTATCAATATTCTTCATTTATTTTTAACAAAAGTTAATATAAATTTTTTTTATTTATTGATTACTATTTATAATGGTTCTTACCGGGAACGGTATTTCAATATTTTCCTTGCGGAATTCCTTCGTAATGGCTTTTATAAATTCATGTTTGACAACGTACTGATTGGTAAATTCGCTCACGTGCATTATGACATTGAAATTTATGCTGGAATCGGCAAACATATTATAACGCACGACTGGGTCCACTTTTACCTCAGGGTCAAGTCTTGCCAGAATTTCTTTGCCTACTTTTATGCAGACAGCTTCCACCTTTTCCAAATCGCTATCATAACTTACACCGATTGCTATACTAACCGTTATATCCTGTCGCGGCATACTGTAGTTGGTAATAATAGCTTTCGATATGTTCTGATTAGGTACGACGACAACATTATTGCTTACCGACTGAAGCGTCGTAAAACGCCACGTTATATCCGTCACTTTTCCTTCTTCGCCGGTACTTAAACGAACATAATCATCCAGACGGATTTGCTTCGATAAAATAAGATGCATTCCGGAAAACACATTGGCAAGCGTATCTTGAAGTGCGAGCGCCACCGCCATACCGCCGACCCCTAAAGCCGTCAGAATAGGCGCAACGGAAATTCCGTAATATTGCAGCACTATTAAAACACCCATAGCATAGATTACAAAATTTATTACATTAGTCAGAAGCGATGTTTTCGGCATGTTCTGGTCAGAACGCATCGTATAAAAATCGATGATACCGGAAAGCGTTCTTGCCACAACGCGCGTCAATGTGAAAACAATCACGGCAAACAACAGATACGACAGCAGCTTGTTTATCGTCGGCGGTATATCAAGTGAATTTATCGTCCAGTATAAACCTACGCCTGAACACCATGAAATAGGCAGACCGCGCAGTGCATTTACAAAAATGTATTGCCAAGAGCCCTGATTTATATTACTATGCAGATAACGGTTAATCAATCTGTTAAGCAAAAAACCTATGATTAATGCGCCGACCTGTATACAGACAGGAATTAACAATATGTCAAACAGATATTCAAAATTCACTTATATCCCTCCCGAATTATCATACTAAAAAAAGTATACTATAATTTTGGTGAACTGTCAGTTAAAAATCGAAAAAGTTAACAAAAAAATTTAATAAAAGTTTCAAAAAATGTTAACTGGTTAATTATATTAAAGGTGGTAATATTATGGAAAAAATAATAAAAACGGGTAAAAGACTTAGATTTCGTCAGGCAACCGAAGCCGATATGGATTATATCATGCAGGTAGAATACATTCCGGAAAACGCCAAATATGTCATTCCTTATACTCGTGAAGTTCATATGCAGACACTTGATACAAAATCCGCTACGCATCTGATTATTGAAACAATTGACGGCAAGGAAAAAGTCGGTTTTCTTATGATAGCCGGCCTTGACAATCCGTCCAAAGAAATTGAATGGACACGCATTATTTTAGATGTAAAAGGCAAAGGCTACGGTCAGGAAACACTGGAAATGCTCAAATCATGGGCGTTTGATGATTTAAAATTCCATAGAGCATGGCTTGACTGTAAAGACCACAACACGCGCGCTCTTCATGTTTATGAAAAAGCCGGCCTTGTTCGTGAAGGTCTAATCCGTGAAACGATTTTAACCGACGGTGTTTATGAAAATCTTATCATTCTCGGCATTCTCGACCGTGAGTATTTTGCTCAGAAACAAATGCACGAAAAATAAATCACTAAATACCTTGTCAAAAAATATTTTTTTGTGTATTATATCATTTGTGTATATATGATTTTATTGGTATATCGGCTGAAAGGGAGTAGCTATTAGAATAAGTCAACATACTGATGCCCGCGCATCTGGCTTATTCGTTGATGCAACCATCAACAGTGAGACTTTTGGTACGGACTGCTGTATTTTATACGACAGCCTGTACTGAAAGTCTTTTCTTTTTGCCTGTATATATATTAAATTTTAAGGAGAGATTTTCTGTATGGTTATTTTTTCTACGGCTTTTATCATGGTAGTTCTGGCGGAAATGGGCGACAAGACACAACTTCTGGCTATGGCTTTCGCTGCAAAATATCCCTGGAAAAAAGTAATGCTTGGTGTTCTGTTCGCTACTTTATTAAATCATTTCGTCGCTATTGCTGCCGGCATTTATTTAAACACGCTCGTACCTCAACATATTGTGGAAATCGTTGCTTCCGTTGCTTTTATCATCTTCGGTCTTTGGATTTTAAAAGACGATGAATTGGGAGATGAAGCTGAAAAAAGCCGCTTCAGCATTTTCTGGACAGTAGCTATTGCTTTTTTCCTTGCTGAAATGGGCGATAAAACACAGCTTGCAACGGTTGCTCTTTCTGCTCAAATCGGAACCGACCTACTCATTATTCTAATCGGTACGACTCAGGGCCGCCTCGCGGCCAATCCCGTCGCTGGCACCGGTGACAAGAATAATCCG
>USIX01000202.1 GCA_900554895.1 uncultured Megamonas sp.
ATCTTTTTGACCTGTTAAATGTCCTAAAATTTCTGATGGTACATCATACAGAACAATCGGCACATTTACATTATCCGCAATGGAAGTAAAATGCTTAATAAGACCTTTCTGCGTACATTTATTATAATACGGTGTTACGACCAAAAGCGCATCAGCACCGGCTTTATCGGCATGCTGCGATAAATTGATTGCATATCTTGTATCATTTGAACCCGTTCCGGCAATAACCGGTACTCGTTTGTTTACGTAATCTACAGTAAATTTGATAATATCTTCATGTTCCTGGTCAGTCATTGTAGCAGATTCGCCGCTTGTGCCGGCGATAACAATCGCATCCGTACCGTTATCCAGGTTAAAATCAATCAGTTTTTTCAATTCTTCATAATTAATACCGATACCGTTTTCATTAAATGGTGTAGCAATAGCTACCGCTGCACCTTTAAAAATTACATCTTTCTTCATAGAGAAAGCCTCCTCATGACATCTTTATACATGCTTATTATTTGATTATACAGGGATTTTACATGATTAGCAACTGTTTTATTTTACAAACTTACATAAGAAAAACACCGCTGATACTATGCGGTGTTTTTTTATAGATTATAAAATTGATTTTACGGTTTTGAATACATCCTGTGCTTCATTTACTTTACTGCTGCTGCCCAATACACAGATAGCATTTTCCTCCATGCAGGCATCCACCAAATCCGCCAGACTGCGGATATCTTCCTGTGTCGTTGCCAGAACTTCGTCACGCTGCTGCTGACGCATTTCATCCGTCATACCGACAATATAACTGGAAGCCGCCAGCTCACCTTTAAGAGCCGGTGTAAGCGGCATATCCATCGTACTTATCGTACCGATGATATATTTTGTCATCTCCCTGTCGCTCACGGCGAAACTGCGCAGAAAGGCTCCCGTATTATCATATATATTAAGCGTTTCTTTCAAATTAGGGTCGCGGTATGAACCGAAGTACATATTACCGTCGCGGCGGAATTTGACAAATGCTCCGTACGCGCCGCCCAGTACGCGGATATGCGTCCACAGATATTCATAACGCATAATCGTTTCGAGCACTTTCATCGCGCCTGTATATTTATAGCCAAGACGCATAAAATTAGCACCTTTTGCTACATATTGAACCTGTGTGGAAGTAATAAAACCTTCATTTTTCTTATCCACACTGAACGGAATTTCCTGTTTCGGATAAACTTTATCCGGCAATGCTTCAATAAACGGTATTACTGCATTTGCCACTTTGCCGTAATCTTCTTCATCTATTGTAATACTCGTAATCAGATTGTGTTTATTAAATACCATCGGTATTATTCTGACAAAAGCGGTCTGCATTTTTTCAAATTCATTGTCGAAATCGTTCAGGAATTTCTTGATGAAATCGTAGAATTTCAAATCACCGTAATTATCATAGCGTTCTTTTGGCGTAAAATAAGCTATAAGTTCGTCCAGAACGAGCTGATGACCGGAACGCAGAATGGACATCTCAAAATCACTGCGGCACTGCAGAGCCAGCTCTTTTATGCGCTCTTTCGAGGCAAAAGAACTGTTAAAGACAATTTCATGCAAAAGTTCCATAAGTTTCGGCACTTTACCTACAAGTACTTTCGCTTTAAACACCATTTTCGGCATATACGAATTGACATCGCCTTCTTTGTCATATGTCGCCACCGCAAAACGCATACCGCCTGTATGCAGGTTTATTGCATTGGCAAGAGCTTCATATGAATAATTCTTCGTTGCCGTTCTGCCGATAAATTCTTCCAGCAGGAATAAATAATCAATATCTTCATATGCAATCGCTGAAACATCAAAGAACATCTTGATATATGCTATGCCGTTCGTTTCTACATCGTGTTTCAAGACTTTGCTGCCGCCGATTTCATCTTCCGCCATAATCAGCTTATCGCATTTCTTATTGATATCGCTGATTTTTAAAAGCGGAATTTTGGCCAGTGCTTCCGGCGTATCCGCAGAACGCTGACGTTTTTTCAGAGCCTTCGTCGCCGCAATTACTTTTTGTAACTGTTCATCGCTCATATCGGCTTTTATTTGCGTCAATTTAACGGCTAAAGCCTGTTCATTTTTCGGAATAATCGTTTCATCCGGTGATAAAATCAGCATTAAGCTGTGCGGATTATCCAAAAGATACGTCTTGACTAATTCTTCAAATTTGCCTTCACTTGCCCACATCTTGACAGTAGACAGCAAATCCTCATAATACAGATACATCGTCGGGTCGCCGTCATACAGCCAGCTGTTCATCAGATTGATATTATAGATTAATCCTTTCGGATACTGCCCGAAATCTGCTTCACGCAGTTTAAATTCCATAATATTGATAGACGCCTGCAACAGTTCCTTGTCGATACCCTTATTTACGATATCGGTTAATGTATCATTTACAATTTTGACAAATTCATCCGCCCTGTCCGCTTCCGAACCGTTGACAATAATACTGAACATCGGCTGAAGTATGCCGTTATCAAACGAAGATATTACATCACTGCCCAGCCCTGCTTTAATCAGTGCATTACGAAGCGGCGCAGCTTCGCTTTTCAAAAGAGCGTGCTCTAAAATTGTAAATGCCAGCATTTTTTCTTTTTCAAGCGAAGTGGCAATTGAATAATTCAAACTCAAAAATGTTTTATTTTCTTTGTTTTCGTGCGGTGCAACCGGATAAACATCATGCAATACCTTACGTGCACTGAACGGTTTTTGAAGCTTCACTTGAGAGTCTATTTCTATTTTGTCGAATGCCGACAAGTATTCACTATCAAGAAAATCCAGCGTTTCCATTATATCCATATCGCCATACAGATAAATATAACTGTTGGCAGGATGATAATAATGGCTGTGAAAATCAATAAACATCTGCTGGGTCAAATCCGGAATTGCTTTAGGGTCACCGCCGGATTCATACTGATATGTCGTATCAGGATACAGATTGTTTAAAATTTTACGTTCCAAAAGACCATCCGGCGAAGATAACGCGCCCTTCATCTCATTATAGACAACACCACTGTATTTAAGCGGTTCATCCACATTTTCAATCTCATAATGCCATCCTTCCTGCATGAGAATTTCCGGCACATTGCGCATATTCGGATAAAACACCGCATCAAGATATACGTCCATAAGATTGCGGAAATCCTTGTCATTGCGGCTTGCAACAGGATACATCGTCTTGTCCGGGAACGTCATTGCATTCAAAAATGTATTGAGCGACCCCTTCACCAATTCCACAAACGGCTCTTTCGTCGGAAATTTGCGCGAACCGCACAGCGTTGAATGTTCCACGATATGGGCAACGCCTGTATCGTCAGTAGGTGTCGTCCGGAAAGTGATGGAAAAAACTTTATTATCATCACTGTTTGACACAAACAATAATTTAGCACCGCTTTTCACATGCTCAAACTCATAAGCCTGTGAAGTGATTTCTTTTATATATGAAGATTTCTTCAGCTTAAAACCATGATAAATCTGATTTTCTTCCAAAATAACAACTCCCTTACAACATTTTACTTAATTATCCATTAAAATAATATTTTTGTCAAAGCTCTCAAATCGTCTCAGAATTTTGTTTCATGTTTAGTATTTTCACGGTAGCTTCGGCTATAAAAAATTGCCCAGCACAATATAAGAATAAATCAAGAAATATTTTTTCTTTAAAATCAAAGAAAACGACAATTTATTTCAATTCATCATACATATCTTTAATCGTTCTATGGTACACCGGATGAACTCTGTACGGTGCAATCTGCATAAGCGGTTTCAGTACAAACTCGCGGTTCTTCATATCCGGAT
>USIX01000203.1 GCA_900554895.1 uncultured Megamonas sp.
CCTGCACATTCGTCTGTTAGAAAACATTGTGCATTGTTTAGTTTTCAAAGAACATTTCTCTTGCTGACCTCTCGAAGTCAGCTTGTTTATTTTATCTCACTTAGAAGATTTTGTCAAGCACTTTTTTTAATTTATTTTTCAGTGCTTTATTTTTTCTTTTAAGTGACGCCCTCTCGTCGAGTGCTTAAATATTATATCTTACTGATTTCATCCTGTCAAGCATTTTTTTCAAATTCTTAACAAGTTTTTTTCAGTGTTATCTTTCAAATGACAACGAATGATATTATATCTAAATCATACTATCTTGTCAACACTTTTTTTATTTTAAATTTTAGTTTTTTATACTTTATAAATACCTATTTTCTTCAATAAATTTAAAAGTATTCCATCTTTCAGCTCTACAGCCTGGTGCTCACAGAGTTCCTGGCAACAGTAACAGCGTATACATTTACTATAATCTATTACCGCTTTTCTTTGCTGTATGCTTATGGCTTTCGGCGGGCAATGATGTGCACATCTGCCGCAACCGATACATTTATCAGTTATCGTCGGTTTTGCGGTCAACTGATTTTGACCCAATTTTAAAATAAATTTCGGAACATACGTATCCTGCATACTTTCATATGTATGCGGCCGTTTAAATGCAAACTTTTCTTCCTTTCCATCACCAATGGTCTCAATTTCAGACAAAAGTACTGAACGATTTTCGTCTATGGCAGCTTTTGCTATCGGCATACTTTCCGCTTTAAAACCCATTTTATCCGCCATTACTAAATCCGCAGCCAAACCGTTTTCACTAGCGATAATAATACGCGGATTTACGATATCGCCGCTCATCGGACCCTGTCCTTCCATGCCACTTATCCCGTCAATTATGTTTAATGTAGGTTTCAGCGTATAATACAAATCCACCATTACATGCGCAAAATCACTGTGCTTTTGCATTCGCAGATGAAAACGTGCCTTATTTGTACCGACAATACAGCCAAACAGATTTTTTACTGCACCCGTTACACCCATAAATACATGTGTTTTCATTTTAGCTACAGAAATCAATTTATCAAAATCACTTATTGTATCCGCCAGTTCAAAATGTTTGACGAATTTTCCTTTCGGACATGAATATTCCTTGCTTTTTTCCCAGATAATAAACGGCACATTTTCATCTTCGCAAACCTGCCATATTCCCGTTTTCAGTGCCGTTTTCTTTACATTACTGACACCCGGCGAATCGGCAACCGACGGATATGCACCTAATGATTTCACTGCTTTTATGACAGCACGAACAACTTCCGGATGAGTCGTCACCGCTTTTTTCGGCGAAGCTGCCGTAAGCATATTCGGTTTTATCAGCACTTTATCCCCTTTTTGAATGTATTTTTCCCATCCGCCCAACAATTCCACAGCTTTGTTAACAGCCGTATCCACCGTCTGACTCTGATAATTTTCTGCTTTTACCACTGCTACTTTCATTTTTTTCACCAGCCTATTATAAAAAAATGCCAAAACTGAAAAGTCTTGGCATTTATATTTAATTATTACTTACCGACAACAAAACTGTCCGGTTTTTCTTCACTTAATCCATAATAATATAAAATCGCTTTGACTATACGTCCTGCTGCTTTACCGTCACCGTAAGGATTGCAGGTATTTGCCATGCGCTGATATTCATCATGGTCCGTCAATAAATATTTAGTTTCTTCATATACTCTGTCACGCTGCGTACCGATAAGTTTTACCGTACCCGCCTTGACTGCTTCCGGCCGTTCCGTCGTATCACGCAGAACAAGTACCGGCTTGCCGAGCGACGGTGCTTCTTCCTGAATTCCGCCGGAATCTGTTAACACCAGATACGCTCTGTGCATTAAATTGGCAAACGGCTCATAATCCAGCGGGTCAATTAAATGTACCGTTTCAATTCCGCCGAGCTCTTCATTAACTACTTCTCTAACCTTAGGATTTTTATGCACAGGGAATACAATTTCCACATCTTTAAAATCTTCAATAATGTCCTTTAAAGCTTTATATACATGACGCATCGGTTCTCCCAGATTTTCCCTGCGGTGCGTCGTAACGAGTATAATGCGTTTATTTTCATAATCAATATTTTCCAACACTTCATTGGAAAACTTAAATTCACTATCAACCGTTTTATGCAGTGCATCTATTACAGTATTTCCCGTTACAAAAATCTTGGCACAGTCCACACCTTCCGCTTTCAGATTGCCGCTTGCCGTTTCTGTCGGTGCAAAATGCAAATCAGCTATCGCACCAGTCAATTTGCGGTTCATCTCTTCTGGAAACGGTGAATATTTATTGAAAGTTCTAAGTCCTGCTTCCACATGACCTACCGAAATTTCATGATAATAACTTGCCAATGCACCGGCGAAAGTCGTTGTCGTATCGCCATGTACCAAAACAATATCCGGTTTTTCCTTCGACAGAACTTCATTCAATCCGTTCATTGCTTTTGTCGTAATATCGAACAAAGTCTGTCCCTGTGCCATAATATTCAAATCATAATCAGGCTTAATATTAAACAGATGCAGAACCTGGTCAAGCATATCACGATGCTGTGCCGTAACCGTCACTATCGGAGTAATTAAATCTGGATATTTTTCCAGCTCCAATACGACCGGTGCCATTTTTATCGCCTCCGGTCTCGTGCCAAAAACTGTCATAACTTTGATTTTTTTCTTCATATTCATAACCTCGTACATCATAAAAAAAGACAGGTTCATGACCTGCCTTTTCTTTAAATTTAATGTATTGCTTTATTTTTAGTGCTGAAAATGCCTATTTTCTTTGCTCCGAATAGGATTACTCCAGCCACAAATACAACAATCATAACAGCTACACTTGTACTTACTTCAGTCAAGGCAATCGCTGCCAATCCCAAAAATGCACTGAAGACATACATTAACAGTACAGCTTGTCTTTGTGAAAAGCCCATAGCCAATAAACGATGATGTAAATGACCTTTATCTGGTTTAAAAATAGGTACTCCACCGCGATAACGGCGAACTATTGCAAAAGTCGTGTCCAAAATCGGCAGTCCAAGCGCCAGTATCGGAACGATAAGAGCGATGGTCGCTGCACTTTTTACGGCACCGATAATTGATATAGCAGCAAACATATACCCCAAAAACATACTGCCTGTATCGCCCATAAAAATTCTTGCTGGATTGAAATTATAATGCAAGAAGCCGAGAGACGCACCGGCAAGTGCCGCCGTTAAAAATACCACCGGTAAATCACCGCTTTGCAGTGCTACGAGTAAAATCGTAATTGTGGCAATCGTAGATACACCGGCCGCCAATCCGTCCAATCCGTCAATCAGATTAACGGTATTGGTAATACCGACCACCCAGAAGATTGTAACGGGAACAGCCAGATATTCAAGAAAAATGAAATCGCCGAACGGGTCAGTAATAAAATCAATTCTGATATCAAAAGCAACTAAAATACACGCTGCCAAAATCTGCCCCAATAATTTCACTTTGGCCGGTAGACTGATAAAATCGTCTATGATGCCGACTACGACAATAAAAGTACCGCCAAGAAGCAGACCTATTATCTCATTTGAAAATTCAACCATCGAGCAGACAGCTATCATAAAAGCAAAATAAATTGCAAGTCCGCCAAGGCGCGGTATCGGTTTTTTATGCACCTTACGCGGGTCAGGCTTGTCCATGGCTCCGGCTTTCACAGCAAATTTTATAACGAGCGGTGTTAAGGCATATACAGCTATCAATGCTGTAATAAATGCTAAAAAATAACTAGGCATTACATTCGCACTCCTTTTCC
>USIX01000204.1 GCA_900554895.1 uncultured Megamonas sp.
ATGAAGCCAATCTCATCATGTTTAAAATCACAGATATTGTAATGAAAGTAACGCCATACGGTGTCGCTGCACTTGTTGCATGTTCCGTAGGTCAATACGGTTTGTCTATTTTCAATATTCTAGGCAAATTCATCTTAACTCATTACATAGGTGCTTTCTCCGTAGTATTCATCATGTATGTGTTTATCATTAAATATATTGCAAAAATTTCCCTGAAAGATTTCTTTACGAAAATCACGGAAGTATGGCTTGTAGCATTCAGTACCACCAGCAGCTCCGGTACACTGCCTGTTACAATGCGCGTTACGGAGGAAAAATTCCATGTAAAAGATGAACTTGCTTCATTTTCTCTGCCAATCGGTGCTACTATCAATATGAACGGCATCGCGGTTTATTATGCCGTTACCGTACTGTTCGTCGCACAAGTTTATAATGTGGACTTGACTTTAATGCAGCAGGTGATGTTCATTTTCATGACGACACTGATTTCCATCGGTACTCCCGGTATTCCCAACAGCGGCATTGTCCTCACGATTATGCTGCTCACCACTATGGGACTTCCGATTGAAATCATGGGAATGATTGTAGGCATTTTCCGTTTGATTGACATGATTCACACGGCACTCAATGTTACCGGCGACGTCGTAAGCACTCTCGCCGTAGCTCGCCTTGAACATATGTACAAAAAATAGGCTTATAAGGATTTGATTATATGAACAACAATGAAGACAATAAAATGAAACGCGGCTTGAAAAACCGCCACGTTCAAATGATTGCGCTGGGAACTTCCATCGGTACGGGTCTGTTCTACGGCTCTGCTCCAACCATAAAACTGGTAGGTCCCGGTATCATTCTGGCATACGCACTGGCCGGAGTATTTATATTTTTCATCATGCGCATGGTCGGCGAAATGTCCGTCCGTGAACCGGTCTCCGGCTCTTTTGTGTATTTTGCCAATAAATATCTGAGCAATTTTGCTGGATATCTTTCCGGCTGGAACTATTGGTTTCAGTACCTGCTCGTCTGCTTTGCCGAGCTATCGGCCATCAGTATTTATGTCAACTTCTGGCTTCCCGATGTGCCGCAGTGGATTACCGTTTTAATCTGTATCATAGCCGTTACTACGGTAAACTTAATCAACGTAAGAACTTTCGGCGAAACGGAGTTCTGGGCGTCACTCATCAAAATCGTCGCTATCTGCGCTATGATTATTTTCGGTTTCTATCTGATTTTCACCACTATGGGACCGTTCCCTGATAATTTCAGCAACTTGTGGAAAAACGGCGGCTTCTTCCCGAACGGCGCTTGGGGCTTTGCTCAGGCACTCACTATCGTTATGTTCTCTTTCGGCGGTACGGAACTTGTCGGCATTGCTGCCGGTGAAGCGGAAAATCCAGAAAAAACACTGCCACGCGCTATCAATGAAATTTTAATCCGTATCCTCATTTTCTATATCGGTACGATGGTTGTACTCATGACGCTTGCTCCGTGGAATGAAGTCGGCATGAACGGCAGCCCGTTCGTTCAGATTTTCTCCAACATCGGTATTCCAGCTGCTGCTAATATCTTAAACCTTGTCGTTATCATTGCGGCTCTTTCCGTATATAACAGCAGTCTGTACAGTACTTCCCGCATTTTATACAACCTTGCCAAAGACGGCAATGCTCCGAAAGTTTTCGGTTCACTGTCCCGCCGCGGTATTCCTATGGTCGGCATTCTCGTATCTTCCGGTCTTTCATTATTCCTGGTAATCTTAACCTACATTCTGCCGGAAAAAGTATTTATGTATCTGATGTCCTCCGTTGTTGCAGCCCTCATTATCTGCTGGTCGACAATCACTATAACGCATTTTAAATTCCGCTTAAAATTCATCAAAGAAAAACGCCTTGATGAACTGCATTTTAAAACCTTTTTGTTCCCATACACGAATTACTTCTGTATGCTGTTTTTACTGGCAATAGTCGTAATCATGTTCTTAATGGGCAGTGATATGATTATTTCCCTCGGTGCTCTCGTTGCCTGGGTAATATTCATCTACATTACGTATATCTTCAAAAAGAAAAAATAAATAAGGTGGTATTACTGTGAAACATGATGAAAATAAAATGCAGCGCGGACTGAAAAGCCGTCATATGCAGATGATTGCACTCGGCACTTCCGTCGGTACCGGCTTATTCTACGGTTCTGCTGCAACTATCGAACTTGTCGGTCCCGGCATTATCGTATCATATCTCCTTGCCGGAGCATTCATTTTTTTCGTAATGCGCATGCTTGGCGAAATGTCCGTGCATGAACCTGTATCCGGTTCCTTCAGCTATTTTGCCAATAAATACTGGAACGGCTTTGCCGGTTATCTTTCCGGCTGGAACTACTGGTTTTTGTACATGCTTGCCGGCATGGCGGAACTTTCGGCCACTGCTATCTATATAAACTTCTGGCTGCCCGATTTTCCGCAATGGCTCACCATTTTAATCTGTGTAGTCGTAATCATAACCATCAATTTAATCAGTGTAAGTTTTTACGGCGAAGCGGAATACTGGGCGTCCTTCATAAAAATAACGGCTATCTGTGCCATGATTATTTTCGGGTTCTATCTGATTTTCACCGATATGGGGCCGTTTCCTGACAACTTCAGCAATCTGTGGAAAAACGGCGGCTTTTTCCCGAACGGTGCCTGGGGATTTGCCGCATCGCTCGCTGTTGTAATGTTCTCTTTCGGCGGCGTTGACCTCATCGGTATTACAGCCGGTGAAGCGGAAAATCCTGAAAAAACCCTGCCGCGCGCTATCAATGAAATCTTAATCCGTATCCTCATTTTCTATATCGGTACAATGGTCGTACTGATGACTCTCTCTCCTTGGCAGGAAGTAGGCATGCACGGCAGCCCGTTCGTTCAAATTTTCTCCAATATCGGTATTCCGGCTGCTGCCAATATCCTGAACTTTGTCGTTCTCGTCGCTTCGCTTTCCGCCTATAACGGCATTTTATACGGAACAAGCCGCATGCTTTACGGCTTATCGAAAAACGGTCATGCACCGAAGATTTTTTCCGCTCTCTCCCGCCGCGGCGTGCCGATGGTAGGCATTCTCGTATCCGCCGTAGTCGGCCTTATCCTGGTAGTCATGACTTACTACTTCCCGAAAGCCATATTCATGTACCTTTTATCCATCGTTGTAGCCGGTCTTATTATCAGCTGGTTCATCATCACCATTACTCATATGAAATTCAGACTGAAATTCACCCGTGAAAATCGTCTGGATGAACTTCATTTTAAATCACTTTTCTATCCGTACATCAATTATTTCTGCATTTTATTCCTTATCGCTATTGTAGTCATCATGACTCAGATACCGGATATGCTTATTTCCATCATCGTTCTGCCGATTTGGGTAGTTTTTATTTATCTTACTTATATTTTCAAAATCAAAAAATAAGAAGGTATCCCCATGAATTTAAACACTATTCATCATGTAGCGATTATCGTATCCGATTATGCAAAATCACGCCATTTTTATGTTGATTTGCTCGGTTTTCAGGTTATTCGCGAACATCAGCGCCCGGAGAAAAACGATTATAAACTTGATTTGAAGCTCGGCGACTGTGAACTGGAAATCTTTGGTAAACCCGACGCACCGAAAAGAGTCGGTATGCCGGAATATCCCGGCGAAGCCTGCGGTCTGCGTCATCTTGCTTTTAAAGTCGATTGTATAGAAGATACTATTTTAGAACTCGGTTCTCTCGGCATTGAATGCGAACCTGTACGTATCGACCCATTTACCAATAAGAAAATG
>USIX01000205.1 GCA_900554895.1 uncultured Megamonas sp.
GAACAAATTCGATGGTACCCGTTTCATTACTTATTTGAAGAATGAAGATTTGACATGTTTCCAAAAATCTTCAGCTTAATTTGGCTTATGCTATGCTTGACATAGATAAAGATGAGTCGCCGGGCTACGACCCGTACAACGGCAATGCACCGCTCGTCAATACGTTCGGCTCTCACGGGCTGGTACTGAGTGCAATGTGGAACCCGCTACCGAATATTACTCTTATCGGGGATTATGTGCGCACTAATGCGGAAACGCAGCATGTAACTGAATATGTCGGCGACCGCGTAAACAATTTTGATATTGACGAAAATACAAGTAAATCAATCCGTTTGAATTACCGTTGGACAAATCTCAACGACCCAGGTTCTTTCCAGCTTTATACGCGCTGGTTTGATTATGGACGCCACGGAAATATTATGGGTGATGAGGAATGGGGTTTGTTAAAGCCGGGTTCCAAAGGCTGGGTATTCGGTTTTAAATACGTTCCGGCTAAGAACATAGAATGGGAAACAATGTATGAAATTGCCGATATGTATGACGGTACTTACGGAAAACAGAATGAACAGTATAAACGTCATTTACTTCGTACCCAAGTGGATTTCCACTTCTAAAAATAAATAACAAAATTAAAGGAGTTAATTTATCATGAAAAAAATCGTTTTATTATGTGCATCCGGTATGTCTACAAGTATGCTGGTTAAAAAAATGCAGGAAGCAGCTAAAGCTGAAAATTATGATTGCAAGATTGAAGCATATTCCGCAGCTGAAGCTGTAGAAAAAGCATCTGATGCTGACGTTGTTCTGCTTGGACCGCAAATCCGTTTTTCCAAAGGCAAAATTGCTTCGGAGCTGCCGGGTGTTCCGGTCGATGCTATTGATATGCGTATGTACGGCCGCATGGACGGTAAAGGCGCATTGGCTTTTGCAAAAAAATTGATGAAGGACTGAGATTGATATGGAAGGTTTAGAATTAACGGCATTTCAAATCATTTCCGCAGTGGGAACAGCACGCAGCTGTTATATTGAAGCAATTCAGGAAGCTAAAAAAGGCAATTTTAAACAGGCGGAAGATTTGATTGCGGAAGGCGAAAAAACATTTGTTGAAGGTCATGATGCGCATAATGAATTGTTGCAAAAAGAAGCATCAGGCGAAGGCAGTGCAGTAAATCTTTTGATACTGCATGCAGAAGACCAATTAATGAGTGCAGAAGGATTTAAAATTATTGCACAGGAATTCATTGACGTTTATCGTCGAATGAAAACGGATACGGAGGATTAATATGAGTTTTCCAAAAGGGTTTTTATGGGGCGGCGCAGTTGCCGCCCATCAATTAGAAGGCGGATGGAAAGAAGGAGGTAAAGGATTAAGTGTTGCCGATGTCATGACGCTTGGCGGACCAGGCAACCCGCGTGAAATAACAGACGGCGTTTTGCCGGGAAAAATTTATCCCAATCATGAAGCTATAGATTTTTATCATCATTATGAAGAAGATATTGCGCTCCTTGCTGAAATGGGATTTAAGTGCTTCCGTACAAGTATTGCATGGACACGCATTTTCCCAAATGGTGATGAAACACAGCCGAATGAAGCAGGTCTGAAATTTTATGATGATTTGTTTGATACTTTAAATCGTTACGGTATGCAGCCGATTGTTACGCTGTCGCATTTTGAAATGCCGTATCATCTGGTAAAAGAATACGGCGGCTGGCGCAACCGCAAGCTGGTTGATTTCTTTGTGCGTTTTGCAGTAACGGTGTTCCGCCGTTATAAAGATAAAGTTAAATATTGGATGACGTTTAACGAGATTAACAATCAGAGGGATGTAAATACGGCATTTACTGCTTTTACCAATTCCGGCGTACTGTATAAAGAAGGCGAAAACCGATATGAAGTTTTGTATCAGGTTGCCCATCATGAATTTGTAGCATCCGCACTGGCCGTAATTGAAGGTCATAGAATAAATCCGGATTTTCAAATCGGCTGTATGATTGCAATGTCGCCGGTATATCCTGAAACGTGCAGACCGATGGACCAGATGGCAGCATTGAAAGAAATGGACAGAACGTTTGTTTTTTCGGATGTACAGTGCAGAGGCCATTATCCGACGTATATTTTGAAGGAATGGGAAAATAAAGGCTATAATATTAAAATTGAAAACGGCGATTTGGATATTCTGGCACGCGGTAAAGTGGATTATTTTGCTTTATCATATTATATGAGTTTTGTCAGTGCTTATGACCCGGACGGCAAAGACCATATAGGAAAAGAAGTAAAAAATCCGTATGTTAAAGCTTCGGACTGGGGCTGGCAGATAGACCCTGTCGGATTGCGCTATTCGCTGAATGTGCTTTCCGAACGGTATGAGCTGCCGCTTATGATTGTGGAAAATGGTATCGGTCTGCATGAAACACCGGATGAAAACGGCGTAGTACAGGATGATACCCGTATTCAGTATTTCTCAGAACATATTGCACAGATGAAAAAAGCTGTTGACGAGGACGGTGTAGCACTCATAGGCTACTGTCCGTGGGGACCGATAGACCTCGTATCTGCAAGTACGGGCGAAATGGAAAAACGATACGGTTTTATTTATGTAGATAAGGACAATCAAGGAAACGGCACTTTAAAACGTACGCCGAAAAAATCGTTTTATTGGTATCAGAAAGTTATAAGAACAAATGGTGAAGACCTAAGTGTTTAATAAAGAAAATTGAAAGGGGATAATATTATGAATTTAAAGAAAAAAGCTCTTGCAACTGCTGTATTTATGGCTTTAAGTGCTGCACCGGCTGTGCTTCCGGTAAATTATATGGCTACTTCCGTTGTATGTGCAGCACCGGCAAGTGAAGTAAAAGCTTCGGATGCTTTTCAGGTGGATTTTAAAAACGGCATGCCGAAAGGTTTTGAAGCTTCTGACGGCTGGACAAACGGCAATATGTTCAATGTGAATTGGCATAAAGAAAATGTTACTTTTGATAACGGCAATTTGCAGCTGGTTATCGACAATGAAAAAAATCCGGGCAAAATTCCTTATGCCGGCGGAGAATTCCGCAGTCAGGGCTTTTACGGATACGGACGTTATGAAGTAAGCATGAAACCTATAAAAAATGACGGCGTAGTATCTTCATTCTTTACTTATACCGGCCCGTCCGACAATAATCCGTGGGATGAAATCGATATAGAATTTTTGGGCAAAGATACGACAAAAGTACAGTTTAATTATTTTCGCGATGGAAAAGGCGGCCATGAATATTTATATGATTTAGGCTATGATGCTTCACAGAGCTTCCATACGTACGGTTTTGAATGGCATGAAGATAAAATCATCTGGTTTGTCGATGGTAAAGAAGTATATCGCTTAGAAGGAACAACAATTCCTGTAACGAAAGCAAAACTCATGATGAACGCATGGTGCGGTACAGGTGTTGATGAATGGTTGAATGCGTTTGATGATAAAAACTTGCCTGTAAAAGCGGAATATCAATGGATAAAATACACACCGTTTACTGAATAAGGGGTGCATGGATATTGTTTAGTAAAAAAAAACTACTCCAATTTGCTTTAGCAGGTATAGTTTTAGTAAATACTAATATGCTGTTTTCCGTATCGGAGGCGGCCGATGATGGTATTCATGTGGACCAGGTCGGATATCTTACAAATCACGATAAAGTAGCTATGGTAGCGGATGCAAAAGACAAGACTTT
>USIX01000206.1 GCA_900554895.1 uncultured Megamonas sp.
TCTGAGGCTGCTTCCCTCCTGATCGTTGCCGTTTATGCTTGGGTGGAAGTGGACGTCTTTAAAAACTTTATCATGTTCCACATCAAGCGTTACCAGATGGCCGGACAATTCTATTTTAAATAACTTTTTTTCTCGACTCTGTACATGGTCGAAAATATACTGTCCGCTTTCTGCTTTTACTGTATGGTCATTTTCACTTTGGACGACGAGTATCGGCTTTTCCATCTGCGGTAAAATCGCTTTTGTCTTAGCGATTATATCGAGCAGCTGATAAATACATACCAGCGGTATTTTATTATAAGAAACATTATATCGTTTGGCAAGTTCCGGCAGATGACGGCGGTTTTTGCGGTGATATCGTCCGGCTGAGCGTTCCAGCGGCGGTAAAAGACGCAAATTCCGTTCATTAGCGATAAAAACAGGTGCCGACATGGAAACGACTTTTTTTACGGGAAAATCTATACCGAGCCGTATGGATAAAAGACCACCCATGGAAAGACCGATAACAGAAATCTCATCACAGAAGCCGCGCAAAAGATGATAACCGTCGCAAACGGAATGATACCACTGCTGCCAGGTTGTTTTTGCCATTTCCTCGACATTTGTGCCATGCCCTGCTAGCCGTATCCCGAGAACGGTATATCCCTGTTTGTACAAATCGTTCCCGAGCAAAATCATTTCCGACGGTGAACCGGTAAATCCATGCACCAGCAGAACGCCTTTATGACTTCCCGGCAGGAAAAACGGCTCCGCCCCTTTTATAATCATGTTAAACGCCTCCTTAACATTTAATTATTAACTAAAAAATCAAAAAGTTTAACCATTGTTAAAAAAAAGCTCTCTACCCAAATTAATAGATAGAGAACCATTCTTTAATTTGTTATTTTAGCGATGACTATAGTCACAATCATGAACAATACGGCGAAAAATACGGTAAAACGTGCCATGAGAGCGTCCATGCCGCGTGCACTGCTGCTGAATGCCGTTTCATTCTGACCGGAAAGACCGCCCATACCGGCTGTTTTTCCTTCCTGCATAAGTACGGATGCAATTAAGCCGATTGCAATCAAAGCATCTAAAATCATTAGAATAGTCAACAACATGTATATCTATCCTTCCTCAATTTCTTGATTGATGAAACTACTTCTTAATAATACCATAGAAATTATCGTAAGTACAATATAATTATTGTGCGTCAATTATTTTATCTTCAACAACATTGTAATGAACAACATCATATACATCTGTTTTGCCGTTCTGATTTATTTCTACCAGATTATCGAATTCAGCAATTTTCGTTTTCCAGTTAAAGCTGCAGCGTTCCGCTTCAATCGTGATATCCGGACGTTCAAATTTCACATTGCCTTTTATTTCCACTGTTTTCGTATCGTCAGCAGCATACAGATTGCCGCCCGTAAATTTTATCTGATAGCCCGGTTCCTCTAGATAAATATTGCCGTCCGCCCAGACTTCCTTAGTTGCCAGACTCACTCTTGCCTTATCCGCCTGTATTGTTCTGTCGTCGGTTTTGACTACGACATTGCCGTCCAATACGAAACAGCCGGAAGCGATATCAAAATATCTGCTGTCGGAACTGATTTCCGGCATAGCGGCAAAAGAAGTGCTCACCATACCCAGCATTAACATCATTGCCAAAAATAATGACCTGAAAATTTTCTTCATTATAATATCCTCCGTTATTTGTCCAATTTACTCAAATAAGCCGGTATTCTGTCAAATACTCTGAGTGCGTTATTATAGAACACATCTTCGTAAGCTGTTTCCGGCACTATTGATTTGATTACTTCGATATACGCTTTTAAATCGACCAGCGGCCAATCCGAACCGTACATCAGTTTTTTATAATTACCCAGATAATTGAACCATGTTCTGAATACGTCAAGATACGGCTTAAAGTGCTCTATCTGTTTTTTTGCCTCGAACCTGCCTTCCATTAAACCGGATAAATCGATATAGACATTTTTATTTTTTGCCGCCACTTCTACAGCATCCGCAATCCACGGTGTACCGCAATGTGCTATGACGAATTTTACCTGCGGAAAATCAACGGCGACTTCATCTACAATTAAAGGATGTGAGTATTTCAGTCTGCCCATCGAGTTTGCCGTATCACCCATATGAAAAACTACGGGTACATCATATTTTTGTGCCAGTTTATAAAACGGTCTGTAAATTTTATCCGTAGCATAAAACGGCTGATAACCCGTATAAATTTTTATACCTGCCGTTGTCGTTTCGTTCATTTTCAGTTCGAAATCAGCCAGTATTTCTGCCGTGTTTTCTTTCGTAATGACAGAAGCATCCACGCCGAGACACTGCATGAGGAACAAAGGAAACTTATCTTCGCCGTGATAAATAATCTGCGGATTGGTATACGGTGCTTCACCGCTTTTGTCCACTCCCATGCCGATACCGAGCACGATATTATTTTGTTCAAACTGCTTTTTCAGTTCAGTGAGCGTACATTTCGTCCCGATATTTTCCGCTGTCGCATCGAAAATTCCTCTGGCGGAAAAGTGCATATGGCAATCTATTATTCTGTTTATTTTTAATCACCTTCTTTAAACAAGATTTTAGCATAAAATCTAAAACAATTCTATATGGAAAAAATGCACTGTCTGTCGGAACCGTTAGAACAATCCAAAGCTTTACAGAAAAACTACGGATAATTTTATTTTATTTTTAAGAAAATAAGGTATAATATAGGAAGATTTTTTATAAGGATGTGTTAATAATGATTTTATTTAAAAGACTTATCATTTCTTTTATGATAATGTTTTTGTTGTCAGTCAATGCCGTTTGTTTGGCAGAAGAGCCTGTAGCGAAGGATGATTACGGTGCGAGAATTGCTTATTATACCATGATGATAGAACAGAACCCGAATAACGGCGATATGTATTTCAACAGAGCACTTGCCTATGCCAGAATGGGCGGATTGGTGAATGCCATTAATGATTATTCCAAAGCTATTGAACTGAATAAGGAAGATGTAGAAGCGTATTTCAACCGAGGTTTTTTGTATTACAATATCAATGAGAATGAAAAAGCTCTTGCCGATTTGACCAGAGTTATCAAAATGAAGGATGATTATGTTCAGGCTTATGCCGTTCGAGGTGTAATTTATCATGCAATGAATAAAAATGACGATGCAATTAACGATTTAACGAAAGCCGTTGAACTTGACCCGAAATTCTGTGCGATGCGCGGTATTATCTATCATGACTGCGGAGAAAAAGAAAAAGCTCTAGCTGATTATGCTAAAGCGATTGAATTAAATCCGACTGAAGAAATATATACGAACAGAGGCATTCTGTATAATGAAATGGGCAATAAGGATAATGCGCTGGCTGACTATAACAAAGCCATTGAAATAAATCCTAACAGTGATAAAGCTTATTTCAACAGAGGAATTTTATATAAAGGAATGAATGATAATGTCAATGCCGTCAATGATTTCAGTAAAGTTATCGAAATAAATCCTCAGTCTGCTGAAGCGTATCAAAACAGAGGACAGGTTTATCAGGCAATGGGGGAAACAAATAAAGCCGCCGCTGATTTTGAAAAAGCAAAACAGCTTAGGAATTAAAAATTTTATTTATTGTTCATTTTTCTTTTGAAAGGTCAAAAGAAAAACGAACCAAAAATCACCTAAAGGTATAAGATATCTCTAA
>USIX01000207.1 GCA_900554895.1 uncultured Megamonas sp.
ATAATATGATGTTAAAAATAGAAGGGTGATTTATTGTATAAAAGAAATCAATTCAGTTATATCCATAAAAAATACTATTATTTGTGTAATTTATTAGATAATAGATAGTTATTAATATCATGATAAATTTATATTATATCATAAAAAATATATTAATTCAATTTTACTAGTAGATAGAGCAAAAGTTTTTGACAGGTTTGCAAATCAAAATGTAATTTAGATAATATTCATCTTAATTATAAACATCAAAGATACTAAAGGAGATAATCGTAAAAATAGATCGAAGTAATTATATTGCAAAAATTAAATTTTTGAAAAAGATTAAAACATTGACAAATATAATAATATATGATATATTGCATTCAAAAATAATGAATAAAAATGAGGTGTGTTTTATGGCGTACGAAATTGATTTTATAGGGATTAATGAGGAAAGCAAAGATTCAGATGCTATTGCATTTCGTTGGAAGGATAGCAATGGAAATTATAAAATAGGAGTATATGATGGGGGTATACAGGCATATGGAGAAAAGTTACAAGAGCATTTAAATCAATATTATTTTGATAAGAATGAAACTGATAAAGTTATAGACTTTGTAATTTGTTCTCATTCTGATTTAGATCATGCATCTGGTTTGAAAATTATTTTAGAAAATTTTAAAGTTAATAATTTATATATGAATAGACCGTGGCTATATGTAGATGATGTTTTTGACAAAGTATCCGATGGAAGAATTACCAAAGATAGTTTAAAGCGTAGATTGAAAGAAAAATATAAATATGTATCGGAATTAGAAGATATAGCAAATGAAAAAGGAATAAAAATAATAGAAACTTTTCAAGGAGAAATTATTGAGGATAAATTAACGGTATTGTCACCAACAAAAGAATTGTATTTAGATTTGTTGATAGAATCAGATAAGACACCATTAGTAGTAACGGAAAATTCTTCACTTGTTAAAAGCGTTTTTAAGAAAATTTATAATTATGTTAAAAATCTGTTGGAAAGTTGGACAAATGAAAAATTACGAGAAGATGTAGAAACTAGCCCTGAAAATGAAATGAGTATTGTAATTTTAGGAAACATGGAAGAAGAAAATTTTTTGTTAACAGGTGATGCTGGGATTAGAGGACTGGATTTAGCAATTACTTATTCGAAAAAAATAGAAATGCCTATTATTGATAATGTAAAATTTTTTCAAATACCACATCATGGAGGACGACATAATATTAGTCCATCTATACTTAATCGTATGATAGGAGAAATTGTTAAGGAAGGTACTACGATAGGGAAAATAGCTGTTGCATCTGTAGGAAAAAATTCCGATCATCCACTACAAATGGTTGTAAATGCTTTCATTAGAAGAGGAGTAATTGTTTATAGAAATAATGGGAATATTATTCGACATAGTATAAATATGCCAGATAGAGAAGGGTGGATATATATTTCAAAATTGAATTTTGATAGTTATGTAGAGGATTGGGAAAATAATGGATAAGTTAATAAAAATTTTTGATGATTTTACTTTTCATGCAAGAGTGTTGCCTGTTTTAACAGCTATGTTCCCAATAATTATTTTAGGCATATTTAAAGACTTCATTTATAAAGATTTTTTAGATATTTCCTTATATTTTTTTGTCTTATTGATATTTATAGCTTTAACCTCTAAAGTTGCAAGAGAATGTGGCAAACATTATGAATACAAAATGTATTGTGAATTAGGAGAAAAACCAACAACAATTATATTAAGATATTCTGATTCTACAATAGATAGTATCACAAAAACAAGATATCATAAACTTTTGAATGAAAAATTAAATGATCTACGGTTGCCTTTAAATCCAAAGGAAGAAAATAAGGAAAGTGATATTATGTATGCTTCAGCAATGACGTATCTTAGACGGTATGCAAATTCAAACCGAGATAGTGAACCACGAGTTTATCAGGAATTAAAAGAATATAATTATTGGAGAAATTTATATGGATGTAAATGGTTTTCGATTATAATTTATATTTTAATTGCAATACGAGAAATATTTATAATTGATTCATTTAGTGTTCAAGATATTTTTTTCAAACCATATCCAGAATATGTTGCCTTTTTACTAATGATTGCTGGGATTATTGTGATGCTTACATTTGTAAATAAAAATATTGTAAAACGACGGGCTTTTGATTATGCTAAAGCTTTAGCAGAAGTTTGTGAAAAACTCAATTAATATTTTTCAAAATATGTTTATCGGCTTTATCCTAAAAAACACTAGGATAGAATATAGTAATGAAATTTTTGTTGTGTATAATATAATTTGATATATAAATTGAAAGGAGCCGTCGTTATGGATAATTTACCATATATTAATGATAGAATTGTCAAAGAAAAAACTGAGTTGATTGACGGAAAAGTTTACATGATGTCGCCCAGACCTAGAGTTACTCATGCCTTAGCGGCAGGAAATATATTTAGAGAGTTTAGCATACATCTGCGAGGTAAAAAATGTACGGCTTTTTGTGATGGCGTTGATGTATTTTTAGATGATAAAAACCGTTTTGTGCCGGATGTTATGATTGTATGTAATCTTGATATTATCAAGGAAGACGGTATTCACGGCGCACCTGATTTAGTGGTAGAAGTATTATCAAAAACTTCTGCTCAACAAGATAAGGGCAGAAAAAGAGAAATATATGGTAAAGCCGGTGTAAAAGAGTATTGGATTGTCGATACATGGGGCAAGTATATCGAAGTTTATTATAATCGAAACGGTTGGCTTGTTTTGGATAATACGTACTTTTATTATACGGAAGAAGAAAAAAGAGAGAACGAGGCACTGCCCGACGGAGATAAGGATAAAGCGGAAATATTCGATACGATTAAATTATCCGTTTGCGATAAATTTGAAGTTGAGCTGAAATATTTATTTGAAAAAATAAGCATAATACAAAAATCCCGCAAGAATTTACAGTCCTGCGGGATTTTTGTATTATGCTTTTAAAACGGCTTCTTTCATGGATTTTACATAATCATACAAATACGGTGCGGCATCTTTGCCGTATTTGTCAACAATACGGACAATGGCACTGCCGACAATGGCACCGTCGGAGATTTTTGCCATATCGTATGCCTGCTCAGGCGTGGAAATGCCGAACCCCACTGCCACAGGAATATTCGTATAGCGGCGGATTGTTTCGACAATGCTTTTTACGTCCGTTTTTATTTCACTGCGTACGCCGGTAACGCCGAGCGAGGATACACAGTAAACAAAACCTTGCGCTTCGCCGGCTATCATGCCGATGCGGTTTTCGGAAGTCGGAGCAATGAGGGAAACGACTTCCACATCGCAAGCGTTGGCTTCGCTCAGGATTTCATCTTTTTCTTCAAATGGCAAATCCGGTACGATTACGCCGCAGATGCCGCATTCTTTACATTTGGCAAAGAATTTTTCTTTGCCGTAGACAAAGATGGGATTTACATATGTCATGAGTACGAGCGGAATATTCACTTGTGTTCTTGTTTTTTTTGCCATATCGAATATTTTATCCGTTGTCGTACCGGCGTTCAGTGCAGTTCTGCTGGCTGCCTGAATGACAGTGCCTTCAGCAACAGGGTCGGAAAACGGTACGCCGATTTCTACTAAATCTGCGCCGG
>USIX01000208.1 GCA_900554895.1 uncultured Megamonas sp.
TCACTAAAGGCAGCGGCGCCCTTTGGGATAATGAGGCTAACAGCGCCGTTATAAAAGCTCTTTTAAACAAAGGATACGCGGCAAACAAGATTATTCCCATTGTGGCCAAGCTTTCGCCTTTACCGATTAATGAAGAGGTGGCTAAAAACCTTGTATTTGGCATAACAGGACAGGTAAAATCCGAAATAAATCTTAAAGAATTTCTGTCCGGAAGATTAAAATGCAAAAATATTACTGATGTAAAGATAATTGACGAAGCACTCAAAAAAGATTTTCCGGAACTTAAAAACAAAAAGACAATTACTTCAAAACGCAATTTCATTCAAAGCGAATTGAAGATAGTCAAAAAGCAGACAAAGAAATTATCGAGGTGAAATCAGTATGAATGATATTTCCGTCTTAATAATAAAAGCGAGTGAAAAGCAGGCATCAGATCTGTATATAAGAGAAAATACCTATCCTTATATACGAAATAAGGAAGGAAACGTGATACTTCTTGGTGCATCTAGGGTATCTGTTCATCATATACAATCTTTTTTTGAAGATATTTCAATAAAAGAGATAGCAAAGATACAATCTGATTTAGATTTCTCTTATCAGGTAAGCGGCATAAATTGCCGCTGCCATTTTTATAGAACAATTCACGGTATGGCTCTTGCCATAAGAATACTGCCGCAGAAAATTCCAACGTTAAATCAGCTCGGATTGCCGGACTCAGTATCCGAGCTCTTAAAAGAAAAGTCCGGTCTTGTAATCGTGTCTGGTCCTACCGGCTCCGGTAAATCTACGACACTTGCCGCAATGATTAACGCTATAAATATGAGTTACCCGTATCATATAATAACGCTTGAAGATTCTGCCGAATACATTTTTGATGATAACAAATCCATAATCTCACAGATTGAAATCGGCAAGAATATCAAGAGTTTTTCTGACGGCATAAAAGCTGCTATGCGTGAAAATCCCAACGTCATAATGATTGGTGAACTTAGAACACTTGAGGATATAAAAACAGCTCTCTTTGCCGCTGAATCTGGTCATCTTGTTCTTACAACACTTCATTCCGGCAGCGTAATTGACGCGCTGGATAGACTTTTAAATTATGAAGAAAACCTTCAGTTAAAAAACATGTTTGCCAATACATTTAAAGCTATAATCGTTCAGAGACTTCTTCCAAATAAAGACGAAGGGAAAACACTTTGCTGTGAAGTTCTACTTCGTAATACGGCAACGATAAGCTGCATAAAAGATAATAACTACTCTCAGCTTATAAATATAATGAAAGCGACGCCGGGCATGATGACAATGCAAGATGCCCTAAGCGACTTGATAGAAAGAAATCTTATTGCACCGGATACAACGCTATGAATAAAATCTGTCCTATATGCCATACCTTTTTTGAAGTGCGAGGTCATAATCATAAGTATTGCAGTATCCGCTGCCGAAAAATCCATCATAAAAAAGTTTATTATGACAAACATAAAAAGATACCAGAACCTGAGCCTGGGAAAAAAATATTACGCCATTTTTATTGTAAGAAATGTTCTGAACTTGTATTGATTACAAATGAAAAAGACAAACGACAGAAATTTTGCTCTCCGCGATGCGAACGATTATATTGGAAACATAGATAAAAGATAAGTCGCTATCTCAGCGGCTTATCTTTTCTATTTTTCCTAAATTTTCTTTCTTTTGACAAAGATGATATAATAAAAGAGAATAGTTTTTTATCAATTTAAGGAGTATTTTAACTATGCTTCATTACAAAATTATTAATAGAGAATTATATATCTATTTACCAAAAAAAATGAAGTTTGATCTAAAATTTCATAGACTAATGGCTTCAATTATCAGTTTAGTCCTAAAATATAAAAATTCTAATCGAATTATATTTAGTTGTGATATCAATATTAGTTATGATAAAATGTGCAAAACATATATATTTAATGTATTAGATTTTTTTAAATCGAAAGGCATGCATATATACACAACTCGTAAATTAAAAGAAGACATTGTTGACTTAGTACACAAAAAATCTGGCAAAACTTATGGTTCTGAGATAAATGTAATGGAGCTGCTATTAAAAGAAAATGTAAAATATTACTCATTTAAAGGAATAGAAGAAATTTATAAACCTATAGGTGATATAGTTAAAACCATAACAGATTTATCCTTGATTTATAATGATAACGAATTGCGAGATTTTTTAACTACAACTATTGGTGAAATATTCTCGAATTCGTTAAATCATAGCGAACAAGATGAAGTTTTTTTTCTTTTTAATGTTGAAAAAGAAAAAGATGATTTTTATCTATATGTTAGCATAATTGATTATGGAACAACAATAATATCAAATGTTAGAGGCTTTTTAAAGGATACTAATAAAACAAGTTCATCGTGCATGTCTTGGGCAATAAAAAGAGGACATACTACAAGAGAGGGCTCTGGAGGATATGGATTGGATATGCTAATTAACTATATAAAAATAGTTAAAGGTATGTTACTTATATTTTCTGGAAATGCATATTATTCACTAGAGCCAAATGGAAAAATACGTATTGAAGAGAATCAAAATGAGTTATTTTGTGGGACAAGTGTTACATTTAAAATAAAATTATTTGATACAGATAATGTTATATCTTATCAAAACGGTATTATAGATTGTTTCTCTTTAGATGATTTAGCATAATGAGGTGATTTCATGTATATAACAATTAAAGAATTTGTAAAATCTAATACAGCTGTTTCTTATGATGATGGTCAAAAATGTTTAAAAGCAATATTAGCACATATTGACAATGAACAAGAAATATTTCTTGATTTTAAGGGTATTGATTTTGTAATTACTGCTTTTTTAAATCCTATAATAGGTGATTTAATTCTTCAAAAAGGAAAAGCAATTATGAGAAAAATAAAAATATGCAATGCAAATAAAAATATTGTAGAAAAAATTAAAATTGTTAGAGATGGTGCGTTGTTAAAAAGAGAGGATATGTTAGAACCGTGATTTTTTTAGACACTAATATTTGGATAAATCTTTTGGCGTTGAAATCGTCTGATAAAGAATATGAAAATTTACAAATACAAAAGGCAAGTAGTTTTTTAAAAGATAATTCAGAGGAAATTGTTTCATGTCGTGAACAACAAATAGAAATAATAAATGCTATACAAAAGATTAAACGTAGAGAATTTAATAGAAAATTGAAACAATCTGGTCAAAAAGGCATTGGAAGTATAAAAGAATTTCGTAAATTTAAGGAATTTAGAGATACCGTTGCTTTATGTAAATCGGTTTACAGTGATATGCAATATTTAGCTACTATAGATAATAATTTTTCTTATAATATTGAAAATATTATTGACAATTTAAGTAATATAGATATAAATGATTATATGTATTTAAATTATTGCGTACAAAATAAAATCAAATTATATACATTTGATCAAGAATTATTTAATAGTGATATATCTAATAATGTAGTTATTTTATTATAGAAAATACTATTATTATGAATGAGAAAGTTTATAATTTAGCATGTAACGATGCAATCATATAAGAACAACTTTTGATTAAAAGTTCCAATGAATTTCAATCGGAACGTCCCTTATTCCCGGAATACGTTTGCCGA
>USIX01000209.1 GCA_900554895.1 uncultured Megamonas sp.
TACGGATTTTTTGCAAGAATCACATTCGCCGCAATAAAAAGCTGGACAAACCGTCACTTTTTCACCGACATGTACCTTTTTAACTTCTGTACCGATTTCTATTACTTCACCGGCACATTCATGACCCCATGCGGTACCTGGAACATACGGACCGAGCCGCGCATAACGGTGAATATCCGAGCCGCAGATACCCGCTGCTTTGATTTTAATCTTCACTTCATTATTTTTTTCAATAACAGGTTCTGCTGCTTCTTCAAATCTAATATCTCTTTTGGCATAAAAATTTAAAGCCTTCATAAAAGTTCTCCTAATTTATCATTAAAATCCATTTTATACACGCTTTTACTGATATAAGCATATCATCTTATATTCTTATATTTTTCTGCACCATTTTCCCTTTAAGAAAGTAATTTTATAAACTTCACCCTGAAAGTCGCTTTTATGTCCAACTTTTAGAATGTCCTTCATTACTCTCTACTTTTTTATTTTACTGCTTATAATTTATCTATACTGATATCGCCTATTGTTTTTACCCAATCGGTATGAAAATCCTCCACCGCTTTAGCAATCGACGGCATCTTGAAAGCATCCAGCATTATTTCCGGTCCCAGCGTAACAGATTGTGCACCGCATTCAATGGCACGGTTCACCTGTCCCATATTTTTAAAGCTGGCTGCCAAAATCCGTGTGGAATAACCGTATCTTGCAATTGCCTGAGCAAAAGATGAAATTGTTTCATCGGAATTTATATCGAGATTTTGCATACGGTTATAATACGGTGCAATAAAGTCCGCCCCTGCTTCCATGGCCAAAAATCCCTGCATTTTTGTATAAATCGCTGTTGCCGTAATATTGAAATTATCTTTTTTCAACGTTTTTATTGCGGCAAGCCCTTCCACCGTTACCGGAATTTTTATATATACATCTTTATCAATTCTGTCGCAAATAGTATATGCTTCACAGATAATTTCTTCTTCCGTATTTGTCGTTACCTGTATATGAAGTGATTTTTCTTTGCCGA
The DNA here is from genome assembly GCA_900554895.1 of uncultured Megamonas sp. Classification (GTDB taxonomy): domain Bacteria; phylum Bacillota; class Negativicutes; order Selenomonadales; family Selenomonadaceae; genus Megamonas; species Megamonas gallistercoris. The sequence continues at coordinate 1,022 of USIX01000209.1, forward strand.
TAATTTCCCTGATTTTGGCAAAATGCGCAAAAAAATCTATTTTACCCTCTTTTTTTATAATACTCGGGTTAGTGGTAATACCTGCAATCGGCAGCTTATTGGCGTACTTTTCAATCAACTCAATATTTGCCGTATCAAATAAATATTTCATTTTATATCCTCCTGAATTATTTTATATATTTTCTTACCGGTATAAGCATATTATCTATATTTTCCTGCACCGTTTTTCCTTTAAGGAACAATCCCGATGTTCCACCGGTGAAAATTGTCGCACCTGCCTCTGCCAGCATTGCCGTTGTAGTGGCGTTCACATTGCCGTCCGCCTGAATTCTCGTATCAATATTATGTGCTTTAAGCATATCACTCATCATTTTAATGTGTTCAATCGCTTTCGGATTGATTTTCTGTCCGGCAAATCCAGGATTTACCGTAAGCTTCAGTATCCAGGCACAAAGCGGTGCCAGTTCGATTAAATCCTCTTTCGGGGGCGTATCTGCTCTGTAGGCAAGTACAGGCTGCGCTCCAAGTGCGCGGATTTTGGCAAAAGTTTCCTTCGGATTTTTCAATGCTTCATAATGAACTGCAATATAATCCGCCCCTTTTCCTGCAAATACCTCAATATAGGTGTCAATATCGTATACGGCCAAATGCACTTCCACCGGCAGACGGCTGTGTTTTTTCAGATATTCACAGAGCATATCGCCCAGAATGTAGCATTTATTAAATTTACCGTCCACTACATCATAATGAAAAAAAGCTACTTCGGAATTTTCTACAGCTTTAATCGCTGCATCAAAATTTCCCAAATCCATGCAGGAAACGGAAGCAGATACAGCCGGCATTGGTAAATTCATATCAATCATTCCTCTCTTAAATTCCTAAAATATTTTTAAAATCCGCTACATTTTTTTCCAATTCACGATTTTTAAACATTGCAGAGCCAATTACGATATCTTCCGCTCCGGCTTCAACTACTGTTTTTACATTATTTAAATTAATACCGCCGTCAACCTGAATGATGAATTCATACCCATTTTCATCACGCCAGTCAGCTAAATCTTTTATTTTTTGTGTACTCATCGGCAAATATGCCTGTCCGCCGTAGCCCGGTTCAACCGACATTACAAGTATTTTTCTTATAATATTATCCTGCGCCATATATTTTAGTGAAGCAAAGTCCGTAGCGGGATTTAAAACCACTCCTCCCTGCATATCAAGTTTATTAATCATTTCTACCGTATGATATAAATGACGACAAGCCTCCATATGAACCGTCACTGAATTTACACCGGCCTCTTTCAAACCCGGCAGGAATTTATCGGGATTTTCCACCATTAGATGCGCATCAAAGTTCATATTTGTTTTAGCACGTAAATGCTTTATCACATCGACGCCGAATGTGATACTATCCACAAAATGACCATCCATAACATCGAGATGTAAATTCTCAATCCCCGCTTTTTCCAGTCTCTGCACATCATCGGCCAAACAGGAAAAATCCGCTGCCAGAACAGAAGGAGATAGAATAACTGTCATATCAATCATTCCTTTATAAAAAAATAGTGAGTGCCAATAATATATCAGCACTCTATGATAAGGGTCTAGTTAGGTGAGGTATAGTAAACTTTATTTATCTAAGCATTTTTAATGCTGTTTCAACTACATTTTCTACGGAAAAGCCGAATTTTTTAAACAGTACTCCTGCCGGAGCAGATGCACCGAATGTATCTATCGTTATGGATTTTCCTTTAAATCCGAGATATTTGCCCCAGCAGACGGAAGAACCTGCTTCTACTGCAAGTCGTTTTTCCACTGTCTGCGGCAGTATTTTTTCCTGATACTCTTTACTTTGTTTAGCAAAAATATCCATGCACGGCATACTTACAACGCGTACATCAAAACCTTCAGCGGCAAGTTTTGTTTTAGCTTCAACGGCAAGACTTACTTCCGAACCGCTGGCGATAATTATCATATCCGGCACTTCTTTCGCACTGTCGGCGATGATATAGCCGCCTTTTAAAGCTTCCCTGCTGCTTCCTTCAAGCTGCGGCAGGTTCTGACGTGAAAGTGCCAGTACCGTCGGTACTGTTTTGCTGGTAATGGCGCTGTACCATGCAGCCGCCGTTTCTGTTGCGTCTGCCGGACGGAATACGTTAATATTCGGCATGGCGCGCAGCATAGTGAGCTGTTCAATCGGTTCATGCGTCGGTCCGTCTTCACCGACACCGATACTGTCATGTGTCAGAACGTACGTAACTGGTATCTGCATTAAAGCGGCAAGACGTGCCATCGGCTTGATATAGTCACTGAATACGAAGAAAGTGCCGACAAAAGTTCTCGTTCCGCCGTAAAGCGTTATGCCGTTGGCAATAGCGGCCATTGCCATTTCTCTTACACCGTAGTGAATATTCCTGCCGGCATAATTATCCTTGCTGAAACTGCCGCCGTCTTTAATAACGGTTTTATTGGACGGTCCAAGGTCGGCACTGCCGCCCCAGAAATTCGGCATGATTTTTGCCAGACGGTTAA
>USIX01000210.1 GCA_900554895.1 uncultured Megamonas sp.
CTGAATCTGATAAGCCAGCATCATGATTAATGAAGCCACGCTGGCAGAAATACCAAAATTATAGCATAAAATACATAACCTATTATTCATTTTTCTTTAAGGTAATGTTTATCTTTAACATATATTATACAAAACAGTAGTTTTTTACTGATTTCTTTAAAAGCAAAGAAAATGATACCATCTTTGATTTTATACCGACTTATGCTAAAATTTATTTATTGAAATTAATGGAGGTATTTTTTTAATGGCTATTTTAGATATAAAAAAAGCCGGCGATGTTGTATTAAAACAACAGGCTCAGCCGGTTGCAAGAATTGATAAACAAATCCGTACACTGCTCGATGATATGGCGCAGACAATGTATAAAGCCAACGGTGTCGGTCTTGCCGCTCCGCAGGTCGGACAATCCATTCAAGTCGTAGTAATCGACGTCGGTGAAGGTCTTATCGAGCTTGTCAATCCTGAAATCGTACGCATGGAAGGCTCAGAAACCGACACTGAGGGCTGCCTTAGTGTTCCGGAGATTTACGGCGATGTGGAACGTGCCGCTAAAGTCAGCGTAAAATATCTGAACAGACAGGGCAAACATCACCGCATTACGGCAACAGGACTTTTGGCACGTTGCCTACAGCATGAAATCGACCATCTGCACGGCCGCCTGTTCATCGATATTGCTCAAAATCTGCGCAAAGTAACTAAATAATCGAGGCGGTTTTTATGGAAAGACTGACGCGCGATAGTATTTTCCATTATGTTAAAGAAAAATATCAGACTGAGCCGGAATATCTTTGGGCAAAATTTCCCGATTATGCCGTTTTACGGAAACGGTCAAAAAATAAATGGTACGGTATCATAATGAACATACAGAAAGAAAAACTCGGTTTTGCCGATGATAAAACATGGATAACCATTTTAAATCTGAAATGCCCGCCTGAATTAATCGGCTCTTTCATTGATAACAAAGTCTATTTTCCTGCTTATCATATGAATAAGGAACACTGGCTTTCCATTTTGCTGGAGGCAGTTTCTTTTTCCGATAGCAGAAATGTTTTCAACTTGATTGATTTAAGTTATAAATTAATTTAATCCATATTGCGAGGTAAAAAATGCAAATCAACAATATAATTTTCATGGGTACTCCAGATTTCGCCGTACCCTGCCTGGATAAACTGCACCAGAACTATAATGTAACCGCAGTAATAACACAGCCGGACAGACCGAAAGGACGCGGTCAGCACCTTGCCAAATCCCCTGTAAAAATCTATGCCGAAGAACATAATCTGCCCGTTTATCAACCGGAAAAAATCAAAACGGCAGAATTCACAGAAAAACTGCGTCAAATGCAGCCTGACTTAATTATAGTCGTCGCTTTCGGCCAGATTTTATCACAGGAAATTCTTGATATCCCTGCCTGCGGCTGCATTAATGTCCATGCTTCACTTCTGCCGCGCTGGCGCGGTGCTGCTCCTATTCATTGGTCTATTATCGGCGGCGACAGTGAGACAGGCGTTACTACTATGTATATGGATGCCGGTCTTGACACGGGCGACATGATTTTAAAAGCGACAACGCCTATTACACCGGATATGACAACAGCTCAGCTTCATGATAAATTAATGATACAGGGAGCAGATTTATTAATCGAAACCGTTCGTTCCATTGAAAACGGCACTATATCCCGCCAAAAACAGGATGACAGCCTATCCTGCTACGCAAAAATGCTCAATAACGACAACTGCCGTATCGACTGGACAAAATCCGCCCGAGAAATCCATAATCTGGTGCGCGGCTTAAACTCCTGGCCGATTGCCTATACTACTTTAAACGGCAAAAAATTTAAAATATGGCAGACTAAAATATCTGACATCAATAATAATAGTAAAGAACCGGGACAGATTGTCGACCTCACAAAAAAAAGTATTATCGTTGCCACCGGCAGCGGCTGTATTGAACTTTTACAAATTCAACCGCCAAATAAAGCAAAAATGCCGGCATCGTCCTATATCAATGGTCATCGCCAAGAACTGTCGGCCGATATCCGCTTTATCTAAAATTATTTAGCGAAAATAGTCTACCTGTTTTCGCTTTATTTATATAGAGGTGCTCTTGATGAACACAGATATTTTAAAAACAACAAAAAAAAGTCTTTTCATAAAACTGGCAGCATTGAGCCTTATGAGCATAATCGGTTTTCTTTTTCTCGTGCTTTGGCTCTGCTATCCCCGTCTGGTAAGTCTGGATTTAGTCATTGCCGCCGATTTACTGCTCGCTACGTCAGTCATTTTATCAGCAGTCAGTTGTCTGTTCATCGCCAACATGCTGTTCAATCTTGCTGATATAACCGTATTTTCCTTTCTCGATAAATATATCTTTCAATTTATTAATACTCTATTTCCTTTGATTGTTTTCTGGGGGAAAATTTTTGGTATATCACGCCGTGAAATTGAACGCTCCTTCATTGCCTTGAATAACTACATTCTTACCCACCGCAAAATCAAAGTCAAGGCGGATGAATTGCTCGTCATTTCACCGCACTGCCTGCAGCTTGCCTCCTGTCCGCATAAAATTACACACAATATAAACAACTGTAAACGCTGCAACCGCTGTACCATCGGTCCGCTCATCACCATGTCAGAACGACTCGGATTTCATTTCCGCGTTGCCACCGGCGGTACGCTTGCCCGCAAAACCGCCAAAGAACTTCATCCCAAGATGGTGCTGGCCATTGCCTGTGAGCGCGACCTGACCAGCGGCATTCAGGACGTATATCCACTTCCGGCAGCCGGAGTACTGAATATTCGTCCCAATGGGCCGTGTTACAATACTACAGTTGACCTTGAACTTGTCGAACAGACCATAAAACAGTTTATAAAATAAATACCGATTTTGCAGTTATTCGATTTTCTCTGATACAAATAAAATTGCTCGGTGCAATATAAAAATAAAAAAGAAGGCTTATAAGCCTTCTTTTTTATTTGACAACAGCCTGACGGCGTGATTTTAAAGCAATGCCGCAGTAAAACAGGAATGCAGCCAGTGCGGCAATTGCCGAGCAGATATACACAGCTCTGAAACCGTATACTGGAACAACCATACCCAAAATATAAGGACCTATACCGTTTCCCGTATCTAAAGCGATATATAATGTAGAAGTTGCCAGACTGAATTTATTCAGTTTTACTTTTTGTACAGCAATCGCCTGACCTGCCGAAGGAATTGTTCCATAACCAATTCCAATCAGAGCGGCACCGAACAGCAGCATGAAATTGGACTCAGCCATTGCAATGGCAATAAAACCTAAAATCATAATAAAAAGTACCGGCAGCATTACAATATGGTTACCGTATCTGTCAAGAATGACACCGGATATCGGACGAAAAATAAGACATGCCACCGAATATGCTACATAAAACAGGCTGCCGCCCAGTATCAGATTTATGGCTTCACTATAAGCACCGATATAGCTCATAACGGCAGAATAACCGATTGCACCTAAAAGTGCGACTGTCTATGCATAAGGTGCACATATCT
>USIX01000211.1 GCA_900554895.1 uncultured Megamonas sp.
TATGGCAGATTGTTGATTTCCAACATGTAAAACCAGGTAAAGGTGCAGCTTTCGTCCGCACAAAAATTAAAAATGTACAGACAGGTGCCGTAGTTGAACGTACTTTCAACCCGAATGAAAAATTACCGGCAGCCCATGTTGAAACAAGAACTGTACAGTATTTATACGAAGTTGACGGTATGTACACCGTTATGGACAATGAAACTTATGAACAGTTCGACCTTACAAAAGACCAGCTTGGTGATGCTTTGAACTATCTGAAAGAAAATATGGATATTTCCCTTCAGTCCTTCAAAGGAAAAATCATCGGTATCAGCCTGCCGAACTCCGTTAACCTCAAAGTCGTAGAATGCGAACCGAGCGTTAAAGGTGATACAGCAACGGGCGCTACAAAAATGGCAAAAGTTGAAACAGGTTATGAAGTACGTGTTCCGCTGTTCGTTAATGAAGGCGACGTACTCAGAATTGATACTCGTACAGGCAACTATATCGAACGTGCTTAATCAGACAAAAAGAAAGACCCAAAGTTTTATAGGCTTTGGGTCTTTTTTATTTTTACTGATATTTTATTTTACGATAAGCACCGGACATTTGGTACGTTCCAGAACATATTTACTTACGCTGCCGAGCAGTACGCCGCGCACAAGACCGAGTCCTCTGCTGCCCATGATGATTAAATCGGCGTTGATTTCTTTAGCATATTCCGTGATGGTTTCCGCTGGGTCGCCCGTGCGGTAAACTTTAACGACTTTCATGGATTCCGGGAATTTTTCCACAGCGGCATTCAGAATTCTTTCACCTGCTTTGCCGATTTCTAAAAGAACATTGCCGGACAGATAAGCGTTGATAGCTAATTTATTGATATCAGCTACATAAAGTACATGCACTTCCGCTTCACCGAAACGGTTGACTTTTATAGCTTCCTGCATAGCACGTTCTGCAATTTCCGAACTGTCAATAGGTACTAAGATACGTTTCATATTAGCCGACATAATAAACCCTCCTCTTAAATTGTATAAAAACCGTTCTAATTTAATTTACATTTATTATATTCGCTGAACAGTTTTAAAATCCTGCTGATTTTACGAATTTTTAGTTTGTATTAATCGGATTTATGTCTATAGTAACATTAGTGTTCGTGTCAATTTTTTTTTGACGTAAAAAGTTGTTTACAGCACTGAAATCATCCGTTTTAATGAGCAGGTTAAAGCGGTAGCTATTTTTGAATTTGGAAATAAGAGCAGGAGCAGGTCCCATTATTTTTACGTTTATGCTGTCAGAAAAATATCGTTCCATCTCTGTTTTAAAATCATCAGCAGTTTTCAGCGCCAGTTCTTCAATTTCATTTTGAAATGTAAGTTTAATCAGGTGGCAGAACGGTGGATAATACAGCATTCGGCGCAGTTTTACTTCTTCCTGATAAAAACCCAAATAATCCTGTTTTATACCGCATTGCACAGCATAATGCTCAGGATTATACGTCTGTAAAACGACATGACCCTGCTCGTGTCCGCGTCCTGCTCTGCCGGCTGTCTGTGTTATCAGGGCGAAAGTACGTTCACTGGCCCGAAAATCAGGCAGATTTAAACTGGAGTCGGCACTGATGATACCGACACCGGTTACATTGGGAATATCGTGACCTTTAGCAACCATCTGTGTACCGAGCAGAATATCATAAAGACCGGCTTTGAACTGTTTTAAAATATCCTGATGGGCAAATTTTCTGCCGGTTGTATCCCGGTCAAGCCGGATTATACGTGCATGAGGAAAAGTCTGTGCCAATTCCTCTTCCAGTTTTTCCGTACCAGAGCCGAAAAATTTGATATAGCGGCTTTGACAGTTCGGGCAGATATCGGGTACAGGTTCCGTGATATCGCAGTGGTGGCACTGCAGTATGCCTCGGCGGTGGTAGACGAGCGGCAGATTACATTGAGGGCATTTTATTACATAACCGCAGCTGCGGCACATGACGAAGGTGGAAAAACCGCGCCTGTTCAGCATGATAATGAGCTGCTGTTTTTTTGCCAGTGTTATTTCGATTAATTCCTGTAGTTTACGGGAAAGAATTTTACGATTACCGGTTTTGAGTTCTTCGCGCATATCTACGTATTCGATGTACGGCATGGGAATATGGTCGATACGTTCACGCATCGTGAGCAGGATATATTCACTGTTTTGTGCTTTGTAGAAACTTTCAAGTGAAGGCGTGGCACTGCCAAGCAGCAGCAGGGAATCGTAAATCTGCGCCATTTTTTCGGCTACATCATGAGCATGGTAACGTGGCGATTCGTCCTGTTTGTAAGAAGCATCATGTTCTTCGTCCATTACAATCAGCCCGAGATTTTCGAACGGGGCAAACAGTGCAGAGCGTGCACCGATGATAATGCCGACCTGTCCTGTACGTATGCGCCAGAATGTATCATTGCGTTCATTTACAGACAGTCTGCTGTGAATGACAGCGACATCATTGACAAAATACTGTTTGAACGACATTACCAGCTGACCGGTCAGGACTATTTCCGGGACGAGAATTAATACCTGTCTGCCGCAGGCACGTATTTTCAACGCCATTTCAATGTAAATTTGCGTTTTGCCGCTGCCCGTTACGCCGAACAGCAGGAATTTTTTCTGTCCCTGCTGTCGTTTTTTTTCTATTATATTCAGTGCTGTCTGTTGTTCTTTTGTCAAAGTACGTTCCTGCACTTTATCTACAAGCATATTTTTGTAACTGTCGCGAAGTAGTTGTCTTTTTTCCATGCGGATATAATTCAGATTAACTAAGGCCTTCAGCGTTGCCGAAGTAATACCGTGCTGTCTTAGATTGGAAGTACTGCTTTCTTTTACTTCATTTAAGTAGAGCAGTGCTTTTTTTTGTGCCGGCTTGCGTTTTAAGACGGTTAAAACTGTTTCATTGACAGTTGTATTGAGTACGGCGTAATCGATATAGATTTTTTTTGCCTGGTTATGATAAATATATGAGCGTGTTACGTAATTTTTAGCAATTAATTTTTCTAAATCGGACATAAAATCCGCATTTTCTTCGTTTGTGCCGAAACTGTGCCGCAACATCAGTAAATCAGCATTTTTATATGCTTTTAAATATATAAGCAACTGTTGCTGGCCGAGGGGTAATTTAGATTGTTTTTCCTCTGTCAAATCCGTCTCATTTATATTGAAGACAGGACGAATTTTTACACTGTTTTTTCCGGGGATGAACAGGCGCATTGTTTCGCCGAGTGAACACAGATAAAAATCCGCCATCCATTTTGCCGTAGCGTACATATTCGGTGTAAACCATGGTTGGGTATCAAGAACATCCTTTATCGGTTTTAATTTATCTGTATCAAAACCTTTAGGAATTGCATAAATTTTTATAATAAATCCTTCCATAAGACGACCGCCGAACGGTACAAGTACGCGACAACCATCTTTTAAGAAATCAAATTGTTCAGGTACTAAATACGTATAAACTTCTCAATTCTACCCTCATCAAGGATTTTCCTTGCTTTTACTGGGCCTA
>USIX01000212.1 GCA_900554895.1 uncultured Megamonas sp.
CATTTTTACGGCAGCAACGGTATTTTGCAGCAGCATGGCAATAGTCAGAAGACCGACGCCTCCGGGAACAGGCGTTATGGCTCCGGCTACGTTTACGGCATTTTCAAAATCGACATCACCGACGAGTTTTTTCGGAGCAATACGGTTGATACCGACATCAATTACCGTTGCTCCAGGTTTTATCATGTCCGCCGTGATGAATTTCGGTTTGCCGATAGCGGCAACGAGAATGTCGGCAGTTTTACAGATTTCCTTTAGATTTTTCGTGTGCGAATGACAGATGGTTACTGTAGCGTTTTGAGCTAAAAGTAAGTTTGCCATCGGTTTGCCGACAATATTGCTGCGGCCGATAACGACAGCATGGGCGCCGTCCATGTTTATATGGCTTGCCTCCAGCATTTTCAGGCAGCCGTGCGGTGTGCACGGAACAAGAGCTTCCTGTCCTGTTACCATTTTGCCGACATTGATAGGATGAAATCCGTCAACATCTTTAAACGGATTTATTTCGTTTAAAATTTCCTCTTCATGTTGAGCGATAGCTTTCGGCAACGGCAGTTGAACTAAAATGCCGTGAATTTCCTTGCGGAAATTAAGTTCGTCAATTTTGCGGATTAATTCGTTTTTTGTAGTTGTTTCGGGCATTTCAATAACTTCGGAATAAATGCCGATTTCTTCGCAAGCTTTGTGCTTGTTGCGTACGTATACTTTGGAAGCAGCATTTTCACCGACGATGATTACGGCAAGACCAGGTGTTATGCCGCATTCCTGTTTCAGTTTTAAAACTTCTGTTTTCGTTTCGTCTTTAAATTGGGCGGCAAAAACTTTGCCGGATAAAATTGTAGCAGTCAAAGATAAGCACCTCCGTTTAAATTAAATCTATTAAAGTAAATATGAATATTACAATGGATACAATGCCGTTGCGCATGAAATACACCTGTGTCAGACGGTGAAAATCATACGGTGAGATGAGACTGTGCTGGTAAATCAGCGTGATAACGGCGATTAAAACGCCGATATAGTAAATCCATGATAAATCAAAATAAATTCCAGTTAAAATAAAGCAAATGATAGAAATTATATGCACATAGGCGGCTATGCGCTGCGCTTTGGCAACGCCGAAACGGGTAGCCATGGAGTGCAGACCGTTTTTTAAATCGAACTGTCTGTCCTGACTGCCGTAAATTACATCAAAACTGCCAATCCAAAGGCATACGCCGCCGCTTAAAAATATGATGCCGAGCGGAAGCTGTCCCGTTACCGCCATATAACCGCCCGCCGGTGCCATAGCCAATGCCATGCCGAGAAAATAATGGCAGAGGAAAGTAAATCTTTTTGTGTAAGGATAAAATAGTAAAAAGAATAAGCAGATTGGTGTCAATTTTAGACAGATTGGAGCGAGCTGAGCAGCGGAAAACAGGAATAAACCCAGACTGACAATAATTAATGCAACAACTTCAATCGGTTTAATCGCACCGGTTACAAGCGGGCGTTTTTTCATACGCGGTTGGATTTTATCGAATTTTAAATCAACAATATTATCCATAGCAAGTGCAGAGCTTCTGGCTCCGACCATGGCGAGCGTTACCCAGAGAAAATCGTGAAATGAAGGGATACCCCTTGCCGCAAGGAATAATCCCATATAGGCAAAGGGCAGAGCAAATACAGTGTGATGAAGGGCAATATTGTTGATATGAGCTGTTAATTTACTCAAGACCAAGTTCCTTCCATTTGTTGTCTACAATTTGTTTGATATCGTCAGTCATGGTTATTTCATCCGGCCATTCACGGGTATGACCTTCTTCTACCCATGTTTTTGTAGCATCAATGCCGATTTTTGTACCCCATTTCGCCATCGGTGAAGAATGGTCGAGTGCATCAAGCGGGCCTTCTACCATGACTAAATCGTGTTTAGCGTCGATGTTGTTGTAAACACGCCACCAGACTTCTTTTTCATTTTGAACATCAACATGTTCATCAACAACAATGATAAGTTTTGTGAACATCATTTGTCCCATACCCCAAAGTGCGTGCATGACTTTTTTCGCCTGCTGCGGATAGGTTTTTTTGATGGAAACCATCACGCAGTCGTGGAATACGCCTTCAAGCGGGAAATTGATATCGCGTATTTCCGGAATTGCCTGTTGCAGGAGCGGCAGGAAAATGCGTTCAGTAGCTTTGGCGAGATAGCAGTCTTCCATCGGCGGTTTGCCTACGATGGTTGCTGCGTAAATCGGATTTTTACGGTGCGTGATGCAGGTAATGTGGAAAACAGGATAATTATCAGCGAGTGAATAGTATCCTGTATGGTCGCCGAATGGTCCTTCGCGGCGGGTTTCACCGATATTCACGTAACCTTCCAGTACGATTTCGCTGGTTGCCGGAACTTCGACATCAACTGTTTTACATTTTACCATTTCTACTGATTTTTTACGCAGAAAACCGGCAAAAACCATTTCGTCAATATCGCGAGGCAAAGGAGCCGTGGCGGAATACGTAACAACAGGGTCCGTGCCGATAGCTACAGCCACTTCTATTTTGTCCATGCCCATTTCCTTATAGGCGCGGTAATTGCTGGCTCCGTCTTTATGCAGATGCCAGTGCATACCGGTTGTCTGTCCGTCGTATTTTTGCAGACGATACATGCCGACATTGCGTTTGCCTGTTTTCGGATTGCGGGTGAATACGAGAGGCAGTGTGATGAACGGTCCGCCGTCCTGCGGCCAGCATTTTAAAATCGGGAATTTATCGAGCGTCGGATTGTCTGTAATGACAACTTCCTGACACGGTGCTTTTTTTACGTATTTAGGGAAATTAATTGCCCGTTTAGCCGTAGGAATAATATGCAGTAAATCCATTTTATGCTGCAAAGATATATAAGGCAGTTTCAGAATTTCGCGAAGTTCATTCGGAATTTCCTCCAAATCATCCACGCCGAAAGCGAGTGCAAGACGTTCTTTACTGCCGAATGCGTTCATAAGCACGGGCATATCATAGCCGATTACATTTTCAAATAAGAGAGCAACATTTTTGTCGCCTTCCATTTTTGATACTCGGTCAGTGATTTCCGTAATTTCCAGATTACAGTCTACCGGTGTTTTTATGCGCTTGAGCCAGCCGCGCTTTTCAAGTGCATCAATATATTCTCTTAAATCATAAAAAGCCAAGAATTTCACTCCTCAATTAAATTAATTTGCACTGAATATTATATCATATTTATATTTACCGTTCATTTTTCTTTTGAAAGGTCAAAAGAAAAATGAACCAAAAAAGAAAAAACCTTTTAACATTTCGCTATCGCTGCACTAGGCGAGCCTTCGTAGATTTTCTATAAATCCAGTCGGTAAAACGGCTCGAAACACTTGGAATTTGGCTCGTG
>USIX01000213.1 GCA_900554895.1 uncultured Megamonas sp.
GAGCGGATGCTACAATTCATCAGCATCTCGCCATGGGTGAAGGCGACGTTGATTTTGACGGTATCTTTGAAACACTCAGAGAAATGGATTTTGCCAATAAACAATTAAAGCCTGACGCACCGAAAGTGGGCGGCGACAACATCGCCTGCGTATCGTATTTCGGCTTCCCTGAAAAAATGGATGAGCAGGCTCCACTGGCACTGGAACGCATTAAACGCGAATTACTCAAAAAATAATAATGCACTCACTCACTTTAGGATATCAAATATTCATCTAATTTTTGATATCCTTTTTCTTAATTATGAAAGAAGGATTTTTATTGATTAAAACAGATACAAATCAGCAACTAAATCTCGTATTTAAAAACGGTATTCTGCCTACCATGGTTTATATTAACAGGCAGGAATGTGAGCGCAACAAAATTGAACGGCCTTTGCACAAACACAATACAGTATGTGAAATCGTCCTTGTTTACAAAGGCAGCGGAACATATATCCTGAACAACAAAAAATACACACTGCATGAAGGTGATATTGCATTTTACAACCAGGGCGACCTGCATGAGGTTTCCTCCGCTTCTGATACGGAAATCGGTGATTACTGCATAGGACTCACCAATTTAAATATGAAAAATCTTCCTTATAATCATTTAATCGGTAAAGATGAAAATCCCGTACGAAAGTCCGGCAATATGTTTCCTATGCTGAAAGAACTATGCGAACAGATTTATACCTTAGGTAAATTAAATGAACACAGCAATTTAACCTCACAGCTTTTATGTACCTCGTTTATCATTATCGCCACATCCTTATCCTCTTTTTCCGATTATGAAAAAGCCCTTGCCAAAGACAAACAATTTATGGACCGTATTTTAAAGTATCTAGACGAACATTTTACTGAAAATATTTCTATTAATAAAATGGCCGATTTTCTTGGTTGTTCCAACTCGTATATATCCCATCTCTTCAAAAAATCTCTCGGTATAACACCCCTGCAGTATGTTATAAAACGCCGCATAGGACTTGCCCAGACACTGCTCATCTCTACCGACCTTTCAGCCACGCAAATCGCCACAATGGTAGGATACGATAACACTAATTATTTTATCAATTCTTTCACCAAAATTATCGGCATTACACCTATTCGTTATCGTTCTTTTTATTTAAAGGAACTGCGCGGCAAACGTCATCAATCATAAATTTCTTTAAATTAATTTTAAAGAAATTAATTTAAAGAAAACGCCAATGCGGCACAATATAATATGAAAATAGTTATTTCTAAATTTATTCTTATATTGCGCCGGGCAATTTTTCTTTGTGCTTCAAAGAAAAGTTGCCGAAAAAGAAACTTTTTAGTTCGTAGCCCGCTTAGAAATTTTCCTTTGAAGATAAGGATTTTTTAGCTGTAACGTTCAAAAACTCGCTACGCTCAAACAGTTTGAACTAAAATCACAACTAAAAAATCCTTATCTTCAGTAGTCTTACAGCTACCGGAAAATATTCTAAAATGCGGAATAAAATTTTAACGTAACTGGCTTCTGTTAGTACCAACAGCTCAATTTTTATTTTTACTGAGAAACCGAAGGCACGAGCCAAATTCCAAGCGTTTCGAGCCATTATACCGGCTATAATCATAAAAGCACCTCGAAGGCTTGCCCAGTGCAGCGTAATCGAAACGTTAAAATAAAATGTTTTTTAGATAGCTCTTTGCGAATTATCGCTTAGAGATATCTTATACCTTTAGGTGATTTTGGGTTCGTTTTTCTTTGAGCTTCAAAGAAAAATGAACACACCTCTCTTATGCAGAATTTTATAGTACATATGGATTTTTCTTTAAAAATATGATAAAACCATCTATTTATCAGCAAAAGTTAATCATAAGTTATGCAGAATATCAAAGGTAATTTTCTCAAAATTTTATATAATAATAACTATAAGAACAAACACAAATTAATTTTTACTTATAAAAGAGAGGATGTATCTATCATGTATTATGGACAAAGAAAAATCGAAAACCCTATTCGCTGGGCAATGGTCGGCGGTGGATTAGGCAGCCAGATTGGTTATATTCACCGCTCCGCCGCACTTCGTGATTTCAATTTTCAATTGGTTGCCGGTGCTTTCGACATAAATCCGGAACGCGGCAAATCATTCGGTAAAGAGCTTCATGTAGCAGAAGACCGTTTATACCCTGACTATAAAACAATGTTCGCTGAAGAAGCCAAACGCCCTGACGGTATTCAAGCAGTTTCTATCGCTACTCCGAACGGAACACATTATGAAATCACCAAAGCGGCACTTGAAGCAGGACTGCACGTTGTCTGTGAAAAACCTCTCTGCTTCACAACAAAAGAGGCAGAAGAACTTGAAGCTCTGGCACAAAAACAGAATAAAGTGGTCGGCATTACCTACGGCTACGCCGGTCATCAGGCTATCGAAGAAGCCCGTCAGCTTGTAGCACAGGGCAAACTCGGCAAAGTACGTATCATTCAGCTGCAGTTTGCTCACGGTTTCCATAATGTAGCCGTTGAAAAAAATACAGCTTCCACCAAATGGCGCGTAAATCCGAAAATGGCCGGTCCTTCTTATGTACTCGGCGATGTCGGTACTCATCCGCTCTATTTGTCCGAGGTAATATGTCCCGATTTAAAAATCAAACGCCTTATGTGTTCTCGCCAATCCTTCGTCGAATCACGTGCTCCGCTTGAAGATAATGCTATGACAATCATGGAATACGATAACGGCGCCATCGGCTATGTCTGGTCCTCCTGTGTAAACTGCGGTTCCATGCACGGACAGAAAGTACGCATTATCGGCGAAAAAGCTTCCATCGAATGGTGGGATGAACGTCCCAACCAGCTGACTTTTGAAGTTCAAGGCGAACCTGTTCGCATCTTAGAACGCGGCATGGGTTATTTCGCTCCGTCCGCTCTTGCCGACGACAGAATTGGCGGCGGTCATCCGGAAGGATTATTCGAAGCATGGAGCAATCTTTACAGTCGCTTTGCTCAGGCAATGGTTGCCACTGACAAAGGTGAAACCGTCGATTTCTGGTATCCGAACATTCATGCCGGCGTAGAAGGTGTCCGCTGGGTGGAAAACTGCGTACACTCCGCCGACAACGGTGCTGTCTGGGTCGATTATAAATAATGCAAATTTCTATTTATCGAGCAAATGTTCATTTTTCTTTGACACAAAGAAAAATGAACCAAAAAGAAACATTTTTTTCGTTTCGCTCACGCTGCACTGAGCAAGCCTTCGTAGCTTTTCTATAAATACAATCGGTAAAACGGCTCGAAACACTTAGAATTTGGCTCGTGCCTTTCTATATTCGGCATGAACAAAATTTTGAGCTGT
>USIX01000214.1 GCA_900554895.1 uncultured Megamonas sp.
TAATAACTACTCTATTTGTCAAAACAAACACCTCTCATTTAATCTATTGCCGCAATTTCAGTTTTCAGACGAGAAATAATTTCTTTAACCGGCAATATTTCTTTGATTCTGTGTATATATTCGCCTGTAAATACCAGACCGGTTTCCACATCGCCTTGTTCTGCTCGGATTAATGCATCTATTATGCAGAAATTATGCTTGCAATTTTTAAGACATGCTTTACAAGTTTTCGGCGGAACAGAACCTGTCATAATTCTATCCGCAAACGGATTTCTTACGGCTCGTCCCGGCAGACCCACCGGGGAATGGATAACTACAATGTCGTCCGGCTGAGAATTCAAATAAAATCTTTTCAGTGCCGGAGCAGCATTTGATTCTTCACTGGCAGCAAAACGGGAACCCATCTGAACGCCGTTTGCGCCCATCTTTATAAGATCAACAATGTCCTGACCTGTAAGTACACCACCTGCTGCAACAACAGGAATATCTACTGCTTTAGTGATAGCAGGAATTAACTCACGTATAGAAGAAGTGGTGCCCAAATGACCGCCAGCTTCCTTTCCTTCTACAACTATTGCAGTAGCGCCAAGACGTTGGGATATTTTCGCTAATTTAACAGATGAAACAATCGGTACTATCGGCGTACCGGATTCTTTTCCAAGACCAAACATATCGCGGGAAAATCCTGCACCAGCTACTACAAGGTCAATGCCTTCTTCGATAGCAGTTTTTACAACTTCACTAAATCCTCTAGCTGCAACCATGATATTAATACCAATAATTCCAGACGTTAAAGAGCGCGCCAAGCGAATTTCATACCTTAATTCATCAGTCGGCATACCAGATGCAGCAATCAGTCCAATACCGCCTTCATTAGCGACAGCAGCTGCAAGTCTTGCCGTAGATAAACGTACAGCCATACCACCTTGAATAATTGGTACTTTTGCAATTTTATTGCCAATTTTCAGTTCTGGAAGTTTCAAAATAACTCCTCCAATCCGCTCATTTGTACTATCTTTAGAAAATCCCGTGAAAATAATTCCACGGGACTTTCTAAATAAACGCTAAAATTATTTGTGCTGGTCTATATAGGTTACAACATCCTGAACAGTTTTAATTTTTTCAGCAGCTTCGTCCGGAATTTCGATACCGAATTCTTCTTCAAAAGCCATGATTAATTCTACAATGTCAAGAGAGTCTGCACCTAAATCGTCGATGAATGTGGAATCAATATTGATTTCATCTGCTTCAACACCTAACTGTTCAACCACGATATCTCTTACTTTTTCAAAAGTAGACATTCTTGTCACCTCCTCCTCAGAATAACCTCATTTATTACTGCAATATTACATTACCATTCCGCCATCAACGTGGATAACCTGGCCTGTAATATATGAAGCCTTATCAGATGCTAAGAATAAAACTGCATTGGCTATGTCCTCCGGTTTACCCATTTTACCGAGAGGTATGGAAGTCAAAACATGTTCTTGAGCTTTTTCCGGCATGGCAGCTGTCATGTCGGTCGCAATAAATCCCGGTGCCACTGCATTTACAGTAATACCGCGGCTTGCCATTTCTCGTGCCAGTGATTTAGTGAAACCGATTACACCTGCTTTTGCAGCTGCATAATTTGTCTGACCGGCATTGCCCATGATGCCGGATACGGAAGACATATTGATTATTCTGCCAGAACGTTTTTTCATCATGTATTTCGCTGCAACTTTCGTGCAGTTGAAAATACCTGTTAAGTTCGTATTGATAACGGCGTTCCAGTCTTCTTCCTTCATGCGGATAAACAGACCGTCGCGCGTTATACCTGCATTATTTACCAGAATATCAACACCGCCCAGCTGTGCGATTACTTCTTCCACCATTTGTGTTGCAGATTTTTCATCGCTGACATCAGCCTGAATAATCATTGCCTTTCCGCCCATTTCTGTTATTATACTTTGTACTTCTTCAGCGGCAGCTTTATTTCCTGCATAATTTATGGCAACGGTAGCACCTTCTTTGGCAAGCTCTATGGCAACTGCTCTGCCGATGCCTCGCGAACCGCCCGTTACGAGCGCAATCTTACCGTCTAAAAGCATATTATCGAACCTCCTTGAAATAGTCAAGAGTTTTTTCAAGACTTTCGATATTTTCTACGTTCAAGGATTTAAGTTTACGGTCAATTCGTTTGTTAAAACCGCATAAAACTTTGCCCGGACCTACTTCCACGTAAGTATCCGCACCGAATTCCTTCATAGTAGCAACGCAGTCTTCCCATTTTACAGGACTTGCCGCCTGTTTTACAAGACTGACTTTAATATCTTCTGCTTTTGTAAGTGCTTGTGCCGTTACATTTGTTACAACAGGAATATTAGCATCACTTACTACTACTTTGTCAAGCTCTACGGCAAGTTTTTCAGCAGCCGGTTCCATCAGTTTGCTGTGGAACGGAGCGCTTACCGGTAAAATAACGCATTTTTTAGCACCAGCTTTTGTCATTTCTTCACTTGCTTTTTCTACACCTTTTGCCGTACCTGCAATAACAATCTGTCCAGGGCAGTTAAAGTTTACAGCCTGTACTAAAGCTGTGGAAGATGTTACCTGTGCGCAAATTTCAACAATTTTATCACGGTCAAGTCCGATAACGGCAGCCATACCGCCTTCACCTACCGGCACTGCTTCCTGCATATAGATACCGCGTTTATGCACGAGATATACAGCATCAGCAAATTTCAGCGAACCGGCTGCAACAAGTGCGGAATATTCACCAAGACTGTGTCCGCCTACAATTTCCGGAGTGATACCGTTTTCTTTTAAAAGCTCATTACAGATAACACTCATAGTCAAAATAGCCGGCTGCGTATTGGCTGTAAGTTTTAAATCCTCAGCAGGGCCGTTAAAGCACATATCCATGATAGAATAACCGAGTGCCTCATCTGCTTCTTTAAATAATTTTTTAGCGATATCGTATTTATCGTAAAAATCCTTGCCCATGCCGACAACCTGAGACCCCTGACCCGGGAATAAAAATGCTAGTTTACTCATCTAATCACCCTTCCATATTCAAATAAATTATTTACAAGTATTTTCTGCTTTCTGCAATGTAACCGAAAGGCCGTCTACCATTTCATCGATAATCTGTTTAACCGGTTTTATTTCATTGAACATACCGCAAATCTGACCAATCATGACGGAGCCCATTTCCACATCGCCTTTTCTGGCAGCGAGATTTAATCCGCCTGCACCGAGTTTTTCAATTTCTTCAATCGGCGCATTCGCCTTTTCCATTTCATCGAATTTA
>USIX01000215.1 GCA_900554895.1 uncultured Megamonas sp.
GCTGCTGTAATAACCGCGCGCTTTGCAGCCAGCTCTCGCCGGGATGCCAGCTCAGAATTTCTCACGATGTACGTCGGTCTGTCAGGTTTTCTGTCGATTGCGGCAGCTGTCGTTGCCGGAGTAGTCCTGTACAGAATAAATCCTTTGAAGAAAATTCACGTTACGAGCCGCACGAAGCGCAAAGCTGTAAGTCTTCTTGCTGTAGTAAGCATTTTTTATACGATTAGAATGTTCACTGTCTATACTGATTTCATGTGGGACGACGAGGTTCTGCCGATACAGCGCGTTTATGCTTCCACTTCGGTTGCTGTGCGCAATATGCAGGCATATCATGATTTGTCCTCACAGGTCAACAGTAATGTCGTTTTAACGGAAAACAACAGTAAGATTAAAAATATTGTATTCATTCTCGGCGAGTCAACGAACCGCAACCATATGCATCTGTACGGTTATTACCTGCCGAATACGCCGAACCTTGATGCACTCAATGCCAAAGGCGAACTGGGTGTATTCACCGACTGTATCAGTCCTCATTCCACGACAATCGCCGTTCTCAGCAAACTGTTTACTTTCTGTGATTATGAGTCGGACAAGGAATGGTATCATTATAATAATTTAATTGATGTAATGAATGCCGCAGGTTATAAAACGCATTGGCTCTCCAATCAGGAAACGTCCGGCATCTGGGGCAATGTAGCGCAGATATACGCAGCGCACAGCGACGTAAGTGCCTTTACCCGTATTCGCGACTCACGTGAGGATTACGGTATTGAAGACGGTGAACTGTTCCCTCTGATTGATGATGCCATTGCGCATCGCAGCGACGATAAAAATTTTTACGTAATTCATCTGATGGGTGGACACGGACTGTATTATAATCGTTTTCCGTACAGTTTCAGCAAATTTTCCAAAGATGATATTCAGTTGCCGATAACGGACGGCAAAAAGGAAATCGTGGCTCAGTATGATAATGCGCTTTACTATAATGACTATATCGTAAGCAGTATTATCGATAAATTCCGCGACAGCGAAACGCTTGTGATTTATGTACCGGACCACGGTGAAGCCGTATATGACGAAGGTGAGGATATGTCCGGTCACATTGAGGAAAATCCGACGCATCATATGATTGAAATACCGGTCATCATGTGGGCATCCGATAAATTCAAGGCAAAATATCCGGAAAAATGGGCGCAGATTAAAAACTCTGTAAACCGTCCGTACATGACGGACGATATGATTCATACCGTTATGGATTTGGCCGATATCAAAACGGCTGAATTCAATCCGGCAAAAAGTATCGTAAACGACTGTTTCGACGCCGGACGCGTGCGTATGTTTGACGGTATGAATTATGATACGGAAATTAAGGATAAGAGATAATCGACAAAAACAGCATGAGCACAATCGTGATTTGATTTATTTCACGACTGTGCTCTTTTTTTATTGTACTGGGCAAATTTTCCCTGTGTCAGAAAAAATAAAGACAACTTTTCAATATATGTATGGATATATACCGCTTTGTGCTATTTTTTACAAATGAAAGCGCTTCTTTACATTTTTTTTATGTATATATTACAAAATCCCGCTAGAGTGGATGAGCGAAAATTGGTTTAATATATATTGTTAAATTTAATTATTACTCATTGATTGGATTTTATATTTACAGATTAAAAGAAGAGGTTGAAAAGAATGCTTGAACTGAAAAAAATACGCAAGTCTTATGACAACGTAGAAGTTTTGAAAAACATTGATTTGACAATTGAAAAAGGTGAAATCGTTTCTATTCTCGGTCCGTCGGGCTGCGGTAAAACAACGCTTTTAAACCTGATTTTAGGTCTTACTAATGTAACGGGCGGTCATATCGTTTTCGACGGTGAGGATATTACGAACATGCCGATGGAAAAACGCGGTTTCAATATCGTGTTCCAGGATTATGCACTGTTTCCGAATTTAAGTGTTTATGAAAATATCGTATACGGTTTAAGAAACAAGCCTAATATTTCCACACCGCAGGAAGTACAGGATTTAATCAATCTTTTAGGTCTTAGTGAACACTTGAACAAAAATATCGAGGAACTTTCCGGCGGTCAGAAGCAAAGAACGGCTCTTGCCAGAACGCTCGTTATGAAACCGCGTATTCTGCTGCTGGATGAACCGCTGTCTGCTCTCGACGGTGTTATTAAAGAGTCAATTAAGCAGAAAATCAAACAGATTGCCCGTGATTTTAAACTTACAACAATTATTGTTACGCATGACCCGGAAGAAGCATTGACTCTTTCCGATAAAGTTTTAATCGTAAATCAGGGTAAAATTGCTCAATTCGGCAAACCGGAAGAAATAATCAAAAAACCGGCTGATGATTTTGTCCGCAAATTCATTTTGAAACAGCTGGAAATCAAACGCAATAATATTATGGAACTGTTCTGGGATGATAAAGCTGCCGGTTCCGATGAAAATTATCTTCAGGTGGGTTGATGATGGGTACATTACTTAAAGGACGAGAATTAAAAGCTATTTTCATAGCTGTTTTGGCTATATTCGCCGCATTTTTAGCTGTGCCGTTCGTGGAAATCATCTATCAGGCATTTTCCGTAGGCGGCGGTTTCGGTCTTGACCATTTTTCGACAATGCTGAATGAACGCAATTTTGCTACGGCGTTCGGCAACAGTATAACGATTGCGTCAGTCAGTGCGTTTATCAGTACTATTCTGGCTTTTATCCTTGCATATACTATTCACTATACGAATTTGAACGGTAAATTGAAGAAAGCCATTCAGGTTTTGGCTTTGGCTCCTATGTTCCTGCCTACGATTACATACGGTTTCGCTATTATCTATTCGCTGGGCAAACAGGGCTTTTTAACGAAAAACCTCGGTATTAATATTGATATCTACGGCTTTAACGGTCTTTTAATCGGTTATCTAATCTATACACTGCCGATTGCTTTCTTGCTTATCTTCAATGCTATGAAGTACATTGACAAGAAATTCATGATTGTATCAAAAGTCATGGGCGATAATGATTTTAAAACTTTCATTCAGACTTTAATTCGCCCGCTTCTGGGTACGATGGCGGCATCTTTCGTACAGTGCTTCTTTTTGTGCTTTACCGATTACGGTATTCCGGCTTCCGTCGGCGGTCAGTATCAGGTAATTGCAACTGTACTGTATGAACAGATGATGGGCAGTATTCCTGATTTTAACCGCGGT
>USIX01000216.1 GCA_900554895.1 uncultured Megamonas sp.
ATCTTACTGATTTCATCCTGTCAAGCATTTTTTTCAAATTCTTAACAAGTTTTTTCAGTTTTCGTGCCGCCTCATCAGCGACGAAAAATATTATATATAAAATCCAACCTCATGTCAACACTTTTTTTCACTTTTTTATAAAAAAAATAAAGTATTTGAAATGAACACATTTCAAATACTTTATTTCAACTCATTTCCGCTTTAAATCAGCTGACAAGACTTGTTTCCATTCCTGTATAATCTCTTCTGGAATATCATACGATAATTCCTGTATTTGTATATCATCATCATATTTGCGTTTTTCTATTTTATTTTTCTCTTTATTTTCTACAAACATACTCTCCAATGCTTCAGGTAATATAATTTTTGCCTTTTCTATATTCCGCATCTGCTCAATTTCTTTCTCAGTCAAAGAAAAACTTATCCAATACGGATTATCAAACTTCATTTCCTTAAAATGCACTATACTACTATTTCCAGCAGTATCAACAATTTCTAAATACGGCGGACAGTCTTTATCTAATATATAATTCTTCTCCATATTATGTGATGTAACCGAAAAAGTTATATCTTCACGGTATTTATTCTTACTATTATAAAATCTGTCTCTTGTCAGGTACACACGGAATAAATCCGCCGGTTCTTCTAACTTTTCATTATCCTTATTATTTTCATCAGCTTCCTGTTGAGCCTTTTTTTCCAAATATATTTGCAACTGCACTGGGTCTTTATAATTAAAATCCGATCGGATATTAACCACATTTGCTACCTGAGACTCTTTTATCTGAGCCGAACCCGTATTAAAAAAACACACAAAAAAACCTAGCAAAAATATACATATTTTAAACATTTTTTAACGCTCCTATTCAAAATTTTCTACTATAATTTTAACACAAAATTTTCTTTAAAAAAAACTATAAATTTGTTATCCTATACTTAATTTGAAATACAATAAAAAAGGGGATTTTTAATTTATGAAAGCTTTTATTTTTGATATGGACGGTGTAATTATAGATACTGAACCGGTTCATAACGAAATCGTCAGAGGTATTCTGGCTAAAGATAATATCTTCGTTACAGATGAAGAGTTCAGAAAATTTACCGGAATGGCATCCACTGCTGTATTTGATATTTTCATAAAACAGTACAATCTGCCGCATAACGCACAGCAAATGTCGCAAGACCAAATGACAACATTAAAAGAATATATCGTCAAACATCAAATGAAACCGATTGACGGCATCGTGCCGCTAATTAAAAATCTGCATAAAGCAGGCATCCCTATGGCTATCGCATCTTCCTCCCGTCCTGACGTAATAAAATTTGTAGCTGATTTTTTCAACATAACTGATTATTTCAAAGTACTGATATCCGGCGAAGATTTGCCGCACAGTAAACCAGCTCCTGATATCTACCTGCAAACAGCACAAAAACTCAATGTTGCACCGGCTGACTGTGTCGTTTTAGAAGATTCCATAAACGGTACAATTGCTGCCAAATCTGCTGGAATGTACTGTATCGGCTTTGCCAATCCGAACTCTGGTAATCAGGATTTATCACGAGCCGACATTATTGTAAATAAAATCACCGATATTGATATCTCCAAATTATAAAAAAGGATTGTAATGATTAGAAAATCCGATTTCAATCATTACAATCCTTTTTTCACATATCGTCAATTTTTCTGTCTGTATACAGCGCAGCCTGAACTACTGTCATCTCATTACTATCCGTCCCGGCATTGAACCCGCTTACTAACACATTATCTACATTATAAACATATCTCATTTCATCAATATAATATCTTTTATTGGAAGTATTCTCTCTTTGCTTCATTGCACCGAATTTATAAAACACTACATATCGAGCTTTCAGCTTTTTAGCTACAGCAAATACCTGTGCCTTATCTTCTTCCATAAACAGACATTTTTTCCCGCTGTGCTTCAATTTATCCATCAAAGCCAAGCGTATATATTTCTTTTCGCTCTCTATCTCCTGCGGAAAATCAAAATCAATACATATTATATACTCTATATTATTCGATAGGTCCGTATCTTGAAGAGACAACATTGTATATGGCTCGATTGTATCATAATAATCCCGCATTGCTTTATCAAAATACAGCAACATTTCATGCGCAAATTTATCATTTTCTATCGGCGGCAATTTCCACTGGGTATTGGCGGAAAACTGTACAAACTTTGTATTCGCTATCTGTGCCAAATTCTTAACCGGGTCTCCTTTCATAGTAATCCGTGTTAAATTCATTCTAGGTTCATACATATCGACAAAAGCCTGATTGCCGACAGCTGGTGCACCGAAAGTAATTACCTCTATCTGTTCTTTCTCTACTCCCATATCGCTGAGTTTTGCCGCTAAAAGTTCAGCTACAGCACCACCCATACTGTGTCCTGTAATATAAATCTTTTGCGATTTGTCCGCCCGCAAATTCTTCACCAGTTTTTCACCCAAAGGTTCCCCTTCAAATGTTTTCTCACTAAAAAATCCGTCCTGCATATACTGCCAAAAACCCTTATGTACTAAAATTTCATTGTTTACTTCACTAAAAACCGTGCTTTCCACCGCTAAATCAGTCTGCACGTCCTTCCACGTAGCTGTACCGCTGATAGATAAAAAATACAGTGTTTTATTTTCAAATTGTTTTTCCGCCAACAGTAATTTTATATCAGATTTTTGCGTTTCTTCATTAATAGTATCAATAAGCCAGCCATTTTCCTGTAAAATACTGCGTGCTAAAAGCGACAGCTTATCATTATATACAGCCAATGCCGTCCATGCCGCAAGATAACGCATAGTAGCATTTTCCGCATTTATTTCCTGCAAATTGCCTGTATCTTTTACCAGCTGTGCTGCCGCAATATTATTAAACAGTATTACCATCATCATAATAATTGCACTAAGTTTAAATAGTTTCAGCATAAATACCTCCCTTGGTATTTCCTCACAAAAAATTTTTATATAGCAAAAAAGCAGGATTTTGCATAACCAAAATCCTGCTACTTATCAATTTTATGGCGGAGAGTGAGGGATTTGAACCCTCGATACGGTAACCCGTATACACGCTTTCCAGGCGTGCTCCTTCAACCACTCGGACAACTCTCCAT
>USIX01000217.1 GCA_900554895.1 uncultured Megamonas sp.
GTAAACACCCATTTCCTCAAATGTTTTTAAATCGGCTTCCATACCTGCTCCGCCGGAGGTATCCGAACCTGCTATAGTAAGTGCTTTATAATTTTCTGCCATTAATATCAACCTCATTTATAAATATTTGCTTAAAATTATAAATTTCACTGTACTTAAAGTCAATAAATTTACGTAAAAAAGCCTAAAGTGTATCGATACAAAAAAAGACAGCCGTTAAAATAAGCTGTCTTTTGTATAAAGCAATTTATCAGGAAAAACGTAATCCTTTTACTATTATGTTGATATCATGTACAATCATTCCCGTCATATATTCAACGACTTCTTTTATTTTTTTCTGGATTGAACGTATTAATGTAGGAATGTGATTGCCGTATTTTAAAACGACCTGAAAAGAAAGTTTTATACCCTTGTCTTCGCCGTTTTCCCAGATATGGTCGATATGGATATGGCTCGGCTTGAAGTCCAGTGTTTTATCTTTGCCGATGTATTTGATGATTTCCAAAATTGCCGAATCGTCAATAATCAGTCGGCCGTAATAACTGAAAACCGGTCTTACAATCGATTTCTCACCGAGACGGCGCCGTTTAGTGCTTGATTTTTTAAAAAAAGACTGTATCGGGTCAACGAGATAACCGGAAAAATGAGGTTTGAGTTCGATTGTAGGTACAGGGATGATATGTTTTCCCTCTTTATTGCGATAAAACTGCGCTTTTGCCATCTCTGCTTTTGTAGCGATATCGGCAATATTGATAATGCGGCTAATCGGCGGCAAATCAAGTGCTTTGGCGATGCGATGCACCATGTTTTCAGAAGTGCCTAAAATTAAAATACGTTCCGGCTTTACGGCTTTTATAGCTTCTTTTACTTCTTCGGCATGGCCCGGAACGACAAAAACAGCGCGGCGTATTGCCATTATTTTACTGACTTCGCGTTTGGCGGAATGGCCGGCTATTATTTTATTGTTTTTAATCAAAATCCCGTCATCAATGATGGCATCAGCATTGTTTTGGCGTGCTACCATCAGAGCGCGATGCGATTTTCCCGTACCGCTAGGACCTACTAAAGCAATAACATCCATATAATTGGCTCCTTTACAAATATTTCGAGAATTTTTCGTTATTTATATTAAATATGCACTCTTTAGTTTAGCGTATGGCAATAGTTAATTCCATTCGGCAATAGGCCGAATGGAATACTATTTATAGCTTTTCTTATCTAGGTTCAACAATAAGTTTTATTGCTGTACGCTCCTGTCCGTCAATTTGTATATCAGCAAAAGCCGGTATACAAATCAAATCTATACCATGCGGAGCAACGAAACCGCGAGCAATTGCTACGGCTTTAATAGCCTGATTAAGCGCTCCTGCCCCTATGGCCTGCAATTCAGCAGTTCCAGATTCCCTCAATACTCCTGCTAATGCACCTGCAACAGAATTTGGATTGGATTTTGTTGATACTTTTAAAACTTCCATGATTAGCACACCCTTCAAAGATTTAAAGAATTAGGAATTACTATTTATTTCGCCAAAAGTATCAAAAATCCTCTTTTATATGCGTAACAACTATACATCCGTTTCATTAAATAGAATTCTTTCAATAGACAATGCTCTATTTGTTTTATCATCCGTTTCGAGAACTACAGCACTGAATACGTTTGGACCGTCCGCCACTTCGAAGCGCACCGGTCGGCAGGTTATGAATTTTTCAATGGCATTGTTTACATTAATGCCCAGACTGGAATTATACGGTCCCACCATGCCTAAATCGCTGATATAGGCGGTACCTTTCGGTAAAAGACGGTTATCTGCCGTCTGTACGTGCGTATGTGTGCCGACAACACAGGTTACTTTGCCGTCAAGATAAAAACCCATAGCTATTTTTTCGGAAGTAGCTTCTGCATGAATATCCACGAGTATAATGTCGCATCTGTTGCGTATCTTCTTTAAAATTTCATCTACTTTTTGAAAAGGACAGTCCATCGGCGGCATAAAAGTTCTGCCGGATACGTTAATTACGCCGATTGTTTTGGCTTTAAACGGATACAGACAGTATCCTCTGCCGGGAGCTCCTTCCGGATAATTGGCAGGACGAATTAAAAACGGCTCATCATCAATGAATGATACAATTTCTTTCTGGTCCCAGATATGATTGCCGCTTGTTATGATATCGGCTCCTGCACTGTATATTTCATCCAAAGTTTTGCGGTTGATACCGCGACCGCCGGCGATATTTTCACCGTTTACCACGATTACGTCAATATTGTGTTTTTGACGAAGTTTCGGTATATATTTGCGGAATGCTTCTCTGCCGGGACGGCCGCATACATCTCCAACTATTAAAAATTTCAAAAATCAAACCTCCATTATTTGTTGTAAACAATAACTCTGCCGTTTTCGCGAATGCCAACCATTTTTTCTTCCACCGGATTTATCTTCAGGCTGCCCAGCATCGTATCGATTAATTCCAATTGGGATAAAATGCCTGTGTCCACTATCGGCACTTTGTCCGGCTCACTGATGAGATTTTTGGCAAATCTGTCTTTGATTATTTCATTAAGCAGACGAAGTTCGCCGTGTGAAAATGTTTTTACATCTCTCGTTATATTTATGAATGTGGCTTTTTCCCGAACTTCTAAAATAATATCATTTTTTTCCGGTATTAAATTTTCCAGATACTGATACGAGAGAATACTGTCTTCTAAGAATTCTCTTGTCTGTGATAAGTTTTCATCATTTAAAATTTTATCGATTGTATAGCTGATATAGACTTCTTCATGTTCCGGTTCGACGGATATTTCACTGATTTCCGGATAACATAACAGTATGGAAGTCAATAGATTTATACAATCCATATTCGGTTTTTTTCGTTGTTGTAATTTCATATTCATTTTATTGTAAACCTCACTAATCTTTCAGCAAAGTCCTGTTTCTATTATTTTATAGCTTATATGATAACAATGCAAACGGCAAATTTCTATTTATCGTTTTCTTTGATTTTGAAGAAAACGAACTTAAAGAAAAAATTTTTAAGAGTGCCGGTTCGGCACAATATAA
>USIX01000218.1 GCA_900554895.1 uncultured Megamonas sp.
CAAAAACCGGCAGAGTGTAAAAATACTGCGTTGGGATGTGCCCGTTTTGTTAATGGTATTTTAGGTTCAATGATTAAATAACACTATTTATTTGCCAGGCTGATTAGCCTGGCATTTTTTATGCGAGGGAAAAATGGCGGATAGAATTTATACAGTAAGTCAATTAAATAAGTATATAAAACAGCGTTTTACAGATGATGTCGTCCTCAATAACGTAATACTTCGGGGAGAAATTTCCAATTTTAAAGTACATACCTCAGGACATTGTTATTTTACATTGAAAGATAATTCATCCAGTATAAAATGCGTAGCGTTTCGTTCTTCGGCCATGCGCTGGCGGTTTGCACCGCAAAGCGGAATGAAAGTGATTGCTGAGGGGTACGTATCAGTATACGAACGCGACGGAGCATATCAGTTATACGTACAGACACTTGTTCCGGAAGGTATAGGAGAACTTACGCTGGCACTGGAACATTTAAAAGAAAAACTCAGCGCAGAAGGTATTTTTGACAGCTGCCACAAACAGGTTTTGCCGTTTTATCCGCATACGGTCGGAGTTGTTACTTCCCGCACGGGAGCTGTCATCAGAGATATCTGCAAAGTAGCAAGACGACGTAATCCGCTGGTAAAAATAGTGCTTTTTTCCGTACTCGTTCAAGGGGAAAATGCAGCAGGACAAATTGCTGAAGGCATAGATTTTTTCAACAAGAAATATCCTGTCGATGTGATTATTGTCGGACGCGGCGGCGGCTCTATGGAAGATTTATGGGCATTTAACGAGGAAATCGTTGTACGGGCGATTTTCAATTCAAAAATCCCCGTTATTTCCGCTGTCGGCCATGAAACGGATTATACTTTGTCCGATTTGGTCAGCGACGTGCGGGCGGCAACCCCTTCACAAGCGGCGGAACTTGCCGTACCGGAAAGAGACGCTTTACTCAGCTATACGGATACACTGCAAAAGGAACTTACCTACAAGTATTGTAAACAGCTGGAACAAAAACGCAGTTATTTAAAAACACTGCTGCAGAACAGTTTACTAATGCATAAGGACAAACTGCTTATATCGTACCAGCAGAATTTGGACGTATTAACGGAACGGTTACATAAAAGTGCACAGCTAGCCTTTAAAGATAAATTCCATCAGATAGCACTTTTAAATGAAAAATTACAGGCTTTAAATCCGGAAAACGTTTTAAAGCGCGGTTACAGTTTAATAAAGAAAAAGAATACATTTGTGAAGTCGGTACAGGATGTAAACTTAAATGATTTTTTGCAAATAAATCTGACTGACGGTACAATAGATGTACAGGTAATCAACATTACAGAGCAGGAAAAATGAAATAATTTGAGGAATGTTATGGGTAGAAAAAAATTAACTTTTGAAAATGCTATAGAGTCTTTGGAAGAAATTGTCCGGCAGATGGAAACGGGCGATATTCCATTAAATGAATTGATAAATAAATATAATGAAGGAATAAAACTGTCTGCTTTCTGCATGGCGGAACTGGACAGAGCGGAACAGATAGTCAATACGGAAGTTAAAATTGACAAAAACAATAAAATCATTGAAACAAATTTAAACTTAGAGGGTGAGTAAGTATATGATGAAAGAGTATATGCAAAAAAAAATTGAACTGATTAATCAGGAATTGGACAGTATTTACTCAAAAGATACTGCTTTAAATGCTACATTGGCAAAATCCATGAATTACAGTCTGATGGCCGGCGGAAAACGCCTCCGTCCTATTTTGATAATGGCGGCAGCAGACGCTGTCGGAGCAGACGGTGAAAAATTTCTACATCTGGCGACATCAATCGAAATGATACACACCTATTCTTTAATTCATGATGATTTACCGGCTATGGACAATGATGACTACCGCCGCGGAAAATTGACCAATCACAAAGTATTCGGCGACGGTATTGCCATTTTAGCAGGCGATGCTCTGCTCACAATGGCTTTTGAAGTAATTGCAGACAGCCCAAATATCGATACGGAAAAAAAGCTTAAAGTCATAAAAGAAATGAGCTCTGCGGCAGGAGCCGAAGGTATGGTCGGCGGTCAGGTCATCGATTTGGAGTCGGAAGGCAAACATATTGATATGGATACTCTGCGCAAAATGCATTCGGCAAAAACGGGAGCTCTTTTCTGCGCAGCTATCCGCTCTGGTGCAATTCTAGGCGGAGCTACGGATAAACAACTTGCCGATTTAACGCAGTATGCCCGCTGCTTCGGTCTGGCTTTTCAGATTACAGACGACATTTTAGACGTTACAGGCGATGAAGCTTCCATCGGCAAACCGGTCGGCAGTGATGAAAAAAATCATAAATCGACATATGTAACGCTCGGTTCGCTGCAATCGGCACAGGAGCTGGCACAAAAAGCAGTGAATGAAGCCAAAAAAGCTCTCGCAGATTTCGGCACTGAAGCTGATTTTCTGCGGGAACTGGTGGATTATCTGATTTCGCGTAAGAAATAAATATAAGGAAAGAGTGCTTGTTTATGAATATATTGGAACAGATAAAATCGCCTGCTGATTTAAAATATCTGTCGCTCGGACAAATGCAGACACTGGCAGCGCAAATCCGCGAACTAATCATAAAGACAGTATCGAAAAACGGCGGTCATCTGGCACCGTGTCTTGGCACAGTGGAACTTACGCTGGCACTGCATAAAGTTTTTTCCTGTCCGCGTGATAAAATAGTTTGGGATGTCGGTCATCAGGCGTATACACATAAAATACTGACCGGCCGACGGGAAAATTTTTCTACATTGCGTCAAAAAAACGGCATAACCGGTTTCCCGAACCGTTTTGAAAGCATGTACGATGCTTTCGGCGCAGGACATGCCAGCACATCGATTTCCGCTGCGCTCGGTATGGCAGTTGCCAGAGATTTAAATCATGAAAACTACAATGTCGTCGCTGTTATCGGTGATGGTGCTCTGACCGGAGGCGAAGCATTGGAAGGACTTAATAATGCCGGTATTTCCAAACGAAAACTAATCGTTATTTTAAATGACAATGAAATGTCCATTGCC
>USIX01000219.1 GCA_900554895.1 uncultured Megamonas sp.
ACCTTCACGGTAAGCTGCCAGCGATTTTTCTTTCAGCCCGCCGATTGGCAGCACTCTGCCGCGCAATGTTATTTCGCCCGTCATTGCAATATCGGCTCTAACCTTTCTGCCGGTAAGCGCGGAAGTGATGGCTGTCGCCATAGTAATACCGGCGGACGGTCCGTCTTTCGGTACAGCTCCTTCTGGGAAATGGACATGAATGTCGTTTTCTTCATAGAATTTTTCCGGCAAATTAAATTCATTTGCTCTACTTCTGATATACGTAAGCGCAGCTCTTGCCGACTCTTTCATCACGTCGCCGAGCTGACCTGTCAAAATTACACTGCCCTTACCTTTAAGCACTGCCACTTCCACCGGCAGAATAACACCGCCTACTTCCGTCCATGCAAGACCGGTACATAAACCGACCTGAGCTTCTTTTTCCGCTTTCGTTTCCGTGAATTTCGCCTTGCCGAGAAAATCGGTTAAATTCTTTTTCGTTACACGTACCGATTTTTTCTGTTCACTGACGATTTTATATGCTGCCTTACGGCACACTTTGGCAAGCTGACGCTCCAACTCGCGCACTCCGGCTTCACGTGTATATTTTTCGATAACCTGTTTAATCACTTCATCCGTGATGTTCACCTGTGAAGTTTTAAGACCGTTTGCCTTTTTCACTTTTGCCACAAGATGTTCTTTGGCTATATGCAGTTTTTCCACATCCGTATAACTTGGCAATGTAATTATTTCCATACGGTCGCGAAGCGGTCGCGGAATATTACCGAGGTCATTTGCCGTGATAATCCACATAACTTTGGATAAATCAAACGGCAGTCCGATATAGTGGTCGGAAAATGTATTATTCTGTTCTGGGTCAAGAACCTCCAAAAGTGCCGACACTGGGTCGCCGCGGTAATCGGACGCCATTTTATCTACTTCGTCAAGTAAAAACAGCGGGTCTTTGCTGCCGGCATTTTTTATACCTTCAATAACGCGTCCTGGCATAGCTCCCACATAGGTCCGGCGATGACCGCGGATTTCCGCTTCATCACGCACGCCGCCTAAAGAAGCTCGCACGAATTTGCGTTTCAAAGCTTTAGCAATAGATGTAGCAATGGAAGTTTTACCTACGCCCGGCGGACCGACAAGACAGATTATAGGCGCTTTAATATCCGGTGCCAGTGTTTTTATGGACAGATACTCAATAATACGTTCTTTGACTTTTTCCAGACCATAATGATGTTCATCCAGAATTTTTCTGGCTTCAGCTACATCTATCTGTTCACTGCTTTCTTTATTCCATGGCAAATCCAGAAGCCATTCAATATAGTTTTGGGAAACTCCCATTTCCGGCGAGGACGGATTTGTACGCTCCAGATGTTTTAATTCCTTTTCCAAAGCCTCAACTACATAATCGGGATAATCATTCTCCTTCATACGGCTGCGATATTCATCAATCGCCATCGTGATATCGTCATCTTCGCCCAGTTCTTTATTAATGGCTTTAATCTGTTCACGCAGATAATAATCTTTCTGTGTTTTTGTCATCTGCTGATTTACACTCATGACGATTTTATTTTCCAGCTCCATAATTTCAATTTCTTTTTGGAGCAGTTTATATAATCCTTCCAATCGTTCTTTGAGTTTTATAGACTGCAAAATTTCCTGCTTATCCTCGAATTTGCAGTTCAGATGATTGGTGATTACATTGCACAAGACGTGTCCGTCATCCATAGCCACATTTACAGCTATCATTACTTCCGGCGGTATTTTATGGCTGAGTTTGACCCAGTCTTCAAATTTGGAAATACACGCTCTGATTAAAGCCTGAATTTCCTTATCCTCTGTTTTATCGTCCTCAATCTCTTCAACATCGACTTCAATAAATAAGCCGTCATCGCGATAATCAAGAATTCTAGCTCTATATAAGCCCTCAATCTGAGCACGCATAATACCGTTATTCAGTTTCGATACATGCTGAACCTGGCAAACGGTACCTACTTCATAAACATCATCTATTTTCGGGTCTTCTGTTTCAATATCTTTTTGCGCACAAAGCATGATAAGTCTGTCATGTGCCAGACTTTCCTCCAGTGCCGCTATTGATTTATCGCGGCCGATATCAATATGAGCACCATTATTCGGAAACAGCACCATCCCTCGCAGCGGTAAAAAACTTAATGTACTTTTCTTCCCCACGAAAATTATCCTCCCAATGAGTATAGATTATTTATAGAAAAAAGAGTTGCTGCCACCTGATTGACTTTGCAACAACTCTTTACTCTTGTCGTATTAATAGACCTGCTACTTAGCCGATATTTCAAGCTTTTTTCTCAGCATAAGATATTACAGGAGCTTTTTTCTTCTTAATAGTGTCTTTCGTTATTTCACAAGAAACCGCACCTTTTTTTGAAGGTACTTCAAACATTACATCACGCATAATACGCTCTAAAATTGCCCGAAGCCCTCTGGCACCGGTTTTACGTTCCAATGCTTCTCTTGCAATCAGATGCAATGCTTCATCATCAAAACGGAGTTTGACTCCATCCATTTCCAAAAGTTTAACGTATTGTTTTACTAAAGCATTTTTAGGCTTAACCAAAATATCCACTAAAGCTTTTTCATCCAAAGATTCCAATGTTACGACGACAGGAACACGTCCGATAAATTCCGGAATGAACCCGCTTTTTAACAAATCTTCCGGCAAAACATGCTTTAATAAATCGCCTGTATTCTGTTTTACTTTACTTTTCACGTCTGCGCCAAAGCCGATATTTTTATGACCCAGGCGAGCGTCGATTATTTTTTCAATGCCGTCAAAAGCACCGCCGCAGATAAATAAAATATTGGTTGTATCTATCTGTATCAATTCCTGATGCGGATGCTTCCTACCACCTTGCGGCGGCACGTTGGCAACTGTTCCTTCCAAAATTTTTAAAAGAGCCTGCTGAACGCCTTCACCGGAAACATCTCTCGTTATGGACGGATTTTCCGATTTTCTGGCAATCTTATCAATTTCATCGA
>USIX01000220.1 GCA_900554895.1 uncultured Megamonas sp.
CTCCGTAAGTTCTATAGTAATCGGCAATGAACCGTTCTTCCCGTTCGTCGTCCTCGCTTTAATGGTAATGTTCCTTCTCTCCATGCAAGGCTGTATCGGACCTATCCTATGGCTCAGCCTGTCGGAAATAATCCCGCTTCGCTTCAGAGGTTTCGGCATGGGCGTATGCGTACTGTTCGTATGGCTTACCAACTTCATCATCGGTCTTGTATTCCCTGTACTTTTAACTTCCTTCGGTCTGAGCGGTACCTTCTGTATTTTCGTCGTAATCGGTCTTTTGGCATTAGTGTTCACTAAACTTTTCGTTCCTGAAACGAAAGGCAAGACACTGGAACAAATCGAAGCCGGCTTCAGAAATTACAACCGTAAGGAAATGAATTCCGTCGTAAAAGGTTAACAATATAAAACAAAGGCTACGGCAAACGCTGTAGCCTTTTATAACGTTCAGGTTTAAACTGATGGAAAAAAAGAAACTTCTCTTTAAATCACCTCTTTTATATCATAGATATCATGGAGGTGGTTTTTTGTTTCCAAATAAACCGTTTTTCTTTTGTTTTTTATCCGTCTGCATTATCAGCTGCATATTCTTTTTCAGCACAAATCTATCAGCAGAAAAATATAAGTCTGCCGATAATTTATTAGGAAATAAGGTGATTGACATCAATGAGCAAACTACTGTAATGGAAATTATAAATCATCCGCTGTTCAAAGGATACGGACAGTTCATCTTCCCTACGGAACATGGTCTGCCGCCGCAGAATATGAAAATCAGCCAAATTCAAAGTCTTTTGCCGTATCACAGTCATATCGACACCCAGACGACAATAGACGTACTGAATTATATGCAAAACGAAGTATTACAGGGCAATATCATTTTCTATGATATTTATTCCACCGCGGAGAAAAAAGCTGACCCGTCCAAAAAAAAATACGGGACTTTTCTTTTTCCGCGGTAAACCAAATGCACCATTCGCCGTAATCTGTGCCGGCGGCGGTTTTTCCTATGTAGGTTCCATTCACGAAAGCTTTCCGCATGCTTTAAAATTAAGCCAGAAAGGTTATAATGCTTTTGCCTTGCAATACCGCACGGGCAGTGCACAATCTGCTTGTGAAGATTTAGCCGCAGCCATTGCTTTTATTTTTAAAAACGCTTCCGCTCTCGATGTAAATACAAACTGCTATTCATTATGGGGCGGTTCAGCCGGAGCACGCATGGCGGCATATCTCGGTTCTTACACAACAGAAGCGTTCGGTCAGGAAAAACTGCCCTGCCCCGGAGCTGTCATCATGCAGTATACGGGCCATATGGATTATACTGGTAATGACCCGCCTACTTATGTCTGTGTCGGCGAAAACGACTATATCGCCAATTGGAAAATCATGCAGCGGCGTATCAATAATCTCAGCTCTTTAGGCATTAAAACAGAATTTCACAAATATCCCCACCTTGAACACGGTTTCGGTCTTGGAGTAGGTACAACTGCTGACGGTTGGATTGATGAAGCTGTTGCCTTCTGGGAAAAACAGATGAAACACTATTAATTGATTTTTAGAAATACACTGCTTCCAATATTTTTATTTATCATTCCTTTTCGCTAAAAAGCGCGAAAAATATAAAGAGACTGTTATCCAAATCCTGGGCAACAGTCTCTTTTTTCATACTATCAATGATTGATGCGTTTTTCGATACTGTGTCGGAGAAACACCGATTTTCTTTACAAAAATATTGATAAAACTGTTGCTTGAAGCATATCCCAGACTGTACGCAATTTCCGCTATCGGCTGCTTTGTATGTACTAAAAGAATTTTAGCACGGTCAAGACGCGTGTTTATCACATATTCAATCGGCGAAAAGCCCGTTTGTTCCTTAAATACATGTGAATAATAATACGGACTCATTTTGGCTATAGCTGCTAATTTATTCAAGCCGATATTTTCGCCTACATTGTTTTTTATATAATGAATGGTCTGTTCAATCGGATTTTTATCCTGAATTTTTATCGTATCCGGTGTGAGCAGATATTCCAAAATACGATATATCCTTGCCGAAGCTGAAATACTGTTCTCTATGCCGTCATGTACATAAAAATCCACCATATTATAAATTTCTCTTCCGATTAAAGCATTTGTCTCCTGCTGAATTAAAGGCCCGATATTTTCTAAAATATGCTGACATATTTCATGTGAGTTAGCTCCGTCAAAATGCATGTACAGAAATTCCAAACCATTATGGGCCCGGTAATAATGCGGCTCTCTGCAGTCCAAAAGCACTACATCGCCTTTGCCCGCTTCAAAAGAATTATTACGGTACTCCACATGAAATAATCCGTTGCGGACAAAAACGATTAAAAGCGGCGGATAACTGTCTCTTTTCATAAAATAATTCTCATTGCAGTAATAATGACCGCACCACGTAGGATAGAAATACAGCCGGCGCGCCAGCTCTGACGGCGTAAAAGTAAAACATACAGATTTTGACAATATACCCGGGTCTACACTTTTCATAAATAAAACTCTCCTTTTTAGCAAAACATTTATTAAAGCAAGATTGATGAACTTTAAAGCAAAACAGAATGTTTACTCCTATACTTTTATATCCTATAATAAAACCATAGCAAGTGAGGAACTCATATATATCAGGCAATAACAATATAACAGATATTTATGAAAGTTTCAATATCTTTGTCAAACATTCATAATATGCGTGCGCAAATAAAATGTATTTTTATCAATATTTTTAAAATCAGTTACTTATTTCAGAAAGGAAGTATTTTATTATGTTAAACGGAGAAAAGAAAATTCCAAGACCTTATCGCTGGGCTATGGTAGGCGGCGGCCGCACAGGCAATGTAGGTTATAAACACCGCTTAGGTGCATTAAGAGATAATACGGCATTTCAGCTTGTAGCAGGTGCTTTCGATATTGATTATGAACGCTGCAAAGATTTCGGCAAAAATTTAGGCGTAGCTGAAGACAGACTTTATCCTGATTATA
>USIX01000221.1 GCA_900554895.1 uncultured Megamonas sp.
ATGTGGAGTTTGTACAACTGGCCCGTCCTACTTTGTCACTGGCTAAATATTTGCATATTTATAATAAAAAATGTAAAAGATAAAAAATAATAAGACATAAAACGATATATTAGAAAATTATATCATATACTCACAAGGGCATAAAGAGAATGCTTACGTAAGTGGCCCGATTATTTCTTATCTGCTTATAATTAGCAAAAATTTTTAATATTTAATAAACAGGAGTGGTTCAGATGAAAATTAACAAAGGTAAAAAATTGGCAAGAGCTTTAGCTTTATGTATGGCACTGGGCATAGCAGGAATGGGCGGCAGTGCGATGGCTGCTACATATGATGCAACAAACGGACCAGACCCGGCATACCATGCTGATGTAAGCCGCGGTGCCGATAATTTTTATAAAAGTGATAAAGTAAATGTACAGAAAGTAACTTTCAACAATCAGTACGGCATGAAAATCGTAGCTAATCTGATTACGCCGAAAGATATGAAAGAAGGCGTTAAATATCCGGCAATCGCCGTAGGTGCGCCGATGGGGGCGGTAAAAGAACAGAGTGCGACTCTTTATGCTACGAAAATGGCGGAAGACGGATTTGTTACGCTGGCATTTGACCAGTCCTTCTGGGGCGAAAGCGAAGGTACGCCTCGCAATGCAGTGAATACAGATGTTTATGCTGAAGCGTTCAGTGCCAGTGTTGATTATTTAGGTACCCGTCCGTTCGTTGACAGAGAAAGAATAGGCGCAATCGGTATTTGCGGCAGCGGCAGTTTTTCCATCAGTGCGGCTAAAATTGACCCGAGAATTAAAGCCGTGGCAACTGTAAGCATGTATGACATGGGAACGGCTGCCCGCAGCGGTCTCGGTCATTCGCAGACGCTGGAACAGCGAAAAGCAATTCAGCAACAGGCGGCACAGCAGCGTTATGTGGAATTTGAAAGCGGCAAGACGGAATACACGAGCGGTACACCGTATGTGATTGATGATAATTCGCCGGAAATTGCCAAGGAGTTTTTTGATTACTACCGTACGGAAAGAGGTCACAGCCCGAATACGACTACAATGCCTACACTTACCAGCAATGTTAAATTCATGAATTTCTATCCGTTTAACGATATCGAAACGATTTCTCCGCGTCCGATGCTCTTTATCGCCGGCGACCATGCACATTCCCGTGAATTCAGCGAAGATGCTTATAAATTAGCGGCTGAACCGAAAGAATTATATATCGTGCCGAATGCAGGACACGTTGATTTGTATGACAGAACTGATGTAATTCCGTTTGACAAACTGGACGCATTTTTCAGCAAGAATTTAAATAAATGATTTTGTTATAAAGCAATAAAAAGGCTCAAAACATAATAAGGTGTTTCGAGCCTTTTGCTTTATAAATTGACGCAGGAAAGGATTTATCATGCTTATATTTATACTGACTTTGGGCGTATTCAGCATTATCAATACTGAAATGGGCGTTATCGGTATTCTGCCGCTGATTGCCTCTACTTATGGTGTTGATATCTCCACGGCGGGGCTTTTGGTAAGCCTGTTTGCGCTGGCGGTAGCAATATCCGGCCCTACGCTGCCGCTGCTGCTGTCTTGTTTTAACCGCAAATATATAATGATAGTGGTTCTTGCCGCTTTTACTGTATGCAATGTGATATCGGCATTTGCCACGGATTTTAATGTTGTGCTCGTAACACGCGTGTTGCCGGCATTTCTTCATCCTGTATACGTTTCTCTTGCGTTTGCCGTAGCATCATCCACTGTTGACAAGGCGGATATCCCGAAAGCGGTGGCAAAGGTCATGGTCGGTGTATCGGCCGGCATGGTGCTCGGTGTACCGATTGTCAGCTATATTGCCAGCGTAACGTCTCTGGAAACGGCTATGCTGTTTTTCGCTCTGGTAAACGGTATCGCACTTGCCGTTACGATTATTTTCGTTCCGTCCATGCCGGTTGAAGAACGTCTGTCTTACGGAACCCAGCTGCGTATCCTGAGGGAAAAAAATGTGTGGCTTGCCATAATTGCCGTTGTATTTTTAAACGGAGGCATCTTCGGTGTGTACAGCTATCTTGCCGATTATCTTGAACGTGTAACGGATTATTCCGTGGAATTTATAAGCATTGCTTTACTTGTATACGGTCTTGCCAATATTGTCGGCAATATTATCGCCGGCAGACTTTTAACGGATAAAGCGGTAGTAGTGGTTACGGCTTTTCCATTGGCGTTAATCGGCGTGTACTGTCTGATGTTTTTTATGGGGAATATGACGTTTTCCATGGCGGTGATTGTACTTCTTTGGGGGATACTGGCAGGCATCGGTGCCAATATAAATCAGTTCTGGATTGCTTCGGCCGCTCCGCACGTGCCGGATTTTGCCAACGCTCTTTTTCTTGTTGCCACCAATCTGGGAACGTGTATCGGCTGTGCTTTTTGCGGCTGGTTTATTGACAGTATGAGCATAACTTATGTGGTTTGCGGTGGTATAATTTTCTTAGGCGTAAGTTTTATGTTTATTTCTTTAGGAGCAAAAAAACAGAAAGAAAAAATAAACAGCAATGTTTTATGCTGATTTCTATTTGTTGTTCATTTTTCTTTGACATTAAGAAAATTGATTTTAAGAAAGTACTGGTTCGGCACAATATAATATGAAAAGATTTATTTTCTAATTTATTCTTATATTGCCGAAAAATCACCACATGATATCTTTAAGTGTTGAAGCATCAAGAGCTATCTTAAAAATTTGAGGGATTAGTGCACCACTATAGATTTTTACTCTAAATGTGGAACAAAATTTTGAGATGATTAGTAAAATATAGTGCCATTCAGCTCAAATTTAAGTTTCTGCTGTAACCTGGAAGGCACGAGCTAAATTCCAAGCGTTTCGAGCCGTTGTTTCGACTGTATTCGTATAAAAGCCACGAAGGCTCGCCCAGTGCAGCGTAAGCGAAACGTTAAAAAATATTTTTAGATAGCTCTTTGCAA
>USIX01000222.1 GCA_900554895.1 uncultured Megamonas sp.
TGTGTGCGGGCCTGCAAAAACGTACTGTCAAAATGAACAAAAAACTGATTGTTCACCAACTGATACGGAACGGCCCATTTTACGCAGGCGACCACGCTAGTTTTACCGCGGGCATTGAGTCCTGCCAGCACATTCTGCCATATTGCCGCAATATCGGCATTGGACAGCAGCACAGCCGTCTGCGGAGTTACTTCTTTTATAAATGTTTTCTGTTTTCTATCAGCCGCTATCGGCGCGACCGGCACAGAATTTACCGGAACTTTTATTTGTTCCTGCTTTTCATTAAGCGTGGCCACTTGTGTACTAAGTGCCTTTACAATCCGGTCAAGACGTGCTATCTGCTGTTCAAGTGCCGTAATCTTGGTACTAGATACCGAATTTTGCGCCGACGGCACAAAAACATCCGAAGACATTTTCGTATTTACGGCATTATCCGACTGATTTACTTCATTCTGCCAGCACAGTTTTAAAAATAAGACTTCCGCCGTTATCCGAGGCTGGGTTGCCCATTTTATCTCACTTACGGCTTCATGCACTTTCTGTATCGTATTAACCAACTGCTCATGCGTAAGCATATCGGACTGTTTCTGTAAAACAGCTTCATCTTCCAGATACATATCCAGATTAAGCATTTTTCCCGTTGCCTTGTAAATAAGCAGCGAACGCAGATGTAGCATGAACTCATTCAACATCTGCCTTATTTCTTTACCCTGAGCAATGATTTCACCGAGTGCACTCAATATGCCAGCGCTGTCTTTATTTATCATCAAATCGGTTATCTGCCAAATCCAGTTGTGACCGACAAGGCCTAAAACTTTCTTTACTTCTACCAATGTCAACATATCTTTCGTAAAAGCAAGGCACTGGTCCAATAGACTCAAAGCATCACGCATTCCGCCGTCAGCCTGTACAGCGATTATTTCCAATGCTTCCTTTTCCGCTTTAATATCCATTTTGCCAGTGACATACAGCAAACGATTTAAAATGTCATCCTTCGTTATGCGCTTGAAATCGTACCGCTGGCAACGCGACTGGATTGTTATAGGCACTTTATGCACTTCAGTCGTAGCCAGAATAAAGACAACATGCGACGGCGGCTCTTCCAACGTTTTGAGCAGTGCATTAAAAGCCTCCGTCGTCAGCATATGCACTTCATCTATAATATAAACTTTATACCTTCCGTCAACCGGTGCAAACTTTACCGTTTCACGCAAATCACGGATTTCATCAATTCCGCGATTTGAGGCAGCATCTATTTCAAAAACATCCATAAAGGAACCGTCATTTATTTTTTGGCAGCATATGCACTGATTGCACGGTGACGGAGTAGGACCGTGTTCACAGTTAAGCGCTTTCGCCAAAATCTTTGCCGTACTCGTCTTACCTGTACCGCGCGGGCCGGCAAACAGATAGGCATGCGCGACTTTGCCGTTTACAATGGCATTGGACAATGTCTTACTGATATGTTCCTGCCCGATAAGGTCAGAAAAATCCCGTGGCCGCCATTTGCGGTAAAGTGCCATATACGCCATAAAAATCCGCTTCCTCCCGACTGTCTGTTTTTGCATACAAAAAAACAGCTTCTCAGGTAAGAAGACGGTACTTAGGCACCCTCACGGCACATGAAGATTATCACTTACCGTTGCTCCCTTCCGGACCTGGCGGGGTTCATGAGTCTTCATTGCGCGAGACCCAAATACCGCCGTCTTACTTGAGAAACTGCTATTACTATTGTCAGATGATATTTTAGCACAATATTATGTTTATGACAAGCATACCCGTCCAAAATATTTACTGCGATTTTACTTTACCTAAAAAATCAAATGGTTTATACTAAAATTGTCGTTTAAATTTCAATTTTTTCAATGGATACAAAGAAACACTGTCATATTCCTTTTCTTTGTAGCCAATGAAAAGGAATATATTATTTAAGTAGGTGTTTATTTATGAAAACAATCGCATTAATCGCTCATGACCAGAAAAAAGAAGAAATGCTCGATTTTGTCGGCAATCATCTTGATACGCTCAAACAGTTCCATTTAGTGGCAACCCGCACAACCGGTACATTAATCAATGAAAAATACAATCTCAATGTAGAAACAATGATGTCCGGTCCTCTTGGCGGCGACCAGCAAATCGGTGCTATGGTAGCAACGGAAAAAGTTGACTATGTAATCTTCATGCGCGACCCACTGAATGCTCAGCCGCATGAACCTGATATCAACGCACTGCTGCGCATTTGCGACGTGCATAACATTCCGCTTGCCACGAACAGAAAAAGCGCACATATTCTTATCAAGTATGCTGCCGAAAAAATGTAATCATGCCGCAGCACATCATTGTCGTTGACTACAATCCGGCATGGCAGACGATGTTCTCGGCAGAAAAATCCGTCATAGAAAAAATTCTCGGCAGCAACTGTATTGCCGTTCATCATATCGGCAGTACAGCCGTTTCCGGACTAAAAGCCAAACCGATTATCGACATCATGCCCGTTGTTTTAAACATTAATGAAGTTGATATAGTAAAAGCCCAATTTGAAGCAATTGGTTATGAATATCTGGGAGAATTCGGAATTTCCGGCAGACGTTATCTACGCAAAGGCGGTGATGAACGTACTCATCAAATCCATATTTTCTCTGTTGATAATCAAACCGACATTCAACGTCATCTGGCTGTACGCGACTATTTGTCAGCACATCCCGTTATTGCCCGGAAATACGGTGAGTTAAAAACCGAATTGGCGCAAAAATACCCGTATGATATAGAAAAATACTGCGACGGCAAAGATGCCTTTGTCAAAAATATTGAACAGAAGGCGCTAATCTGGTTTAAAAATCGCATATAAAAACGAAAAAGGACTGCTTTCTTTTGGAAATCAGTCCTTACTTTGTTTTGCAAATTATTTGCTTAAGCTGTTTACTCGGCGAGCTAAACGAGATTTACGGCGAGCTG
>USIX01000223.1 GCA_900554895.1 uncultured Megamonas sp.
GATGCTCTACCAATTGAGCTAGTGAGTCATTAAGAACATTAATTATTATACTGCTCAATTATTTTTTTTGCAAGGGTTTATTTAAAATTTTTTATTGTTTTCTAAATGTAATTTTACCGGTTGTTTCATCCATATCATCAACAATTGCCAGAGATTCCAAATGAATACCGGCGGAACGGAGCTGTGCCCCGCCTTCCTGGAAACCTTTTTCAATGACAATTCCCGCTCCGACAAGTTTTGCATTTGCCATTTTTACTATTTCAATAAGACCTTTCATAGCATTTCCGTTAGCCAGGAAATCATCTATTAATAAAACTTTATCATCTTTTGTCAGAAATTTTTGCGATACGATTACATCATATGTTTTATTATGAGTGAATGATGTTACTTTACTGGTATAAACTGCACCTGCTATGTTTTTGGATTTGCTTTTTTTGGCAAAAACAACAGGAACATCAAAATATTCAGCAACAACGCAGGCAATGCCGATGCCGGACGCTTCGATAGTTAATATTTTCGTTATTTCTTCATTAGCAAAGAGACGCTTGAATTCTTTACCGATTTCTTTAAATAATCTAACATCCATTTGATGATTTAAAAAACTGTCGACTTTTAAGACATTTCCTTCCTTAACAATACCGTCTTTTTGTATTCTTTCTTCCAGCAACTGCATGGGGCTTTTCCTCCTAAAAATTCTCCGTCATAAAATATTTAAATATTATTTTAC
Source organism: uncultured Megamonas sp. (assembly GCA_900554895.1). Classification (GTDB taxonomy): domain Bacteria; phylum Bacillota; class Negativicutes; order Selenomonadales; family Selenomonadaceae; genus Megamonas; species Megamonas gallistercoris. The sequence continues at coordinate 728 of USIX01000223.1, forward strand.
CTATTTTTTAGGATTGTTGCAAGATTTTTCTAATAGATACGGTTGATAGACCTATTTATCCAATGTGATTTTTACCTGAACAACACTGCCCGGCGTAACTTTATCTATCATATCGTCGGGAAAAGAAATTTTGGCAGCAGTAATAAGGCTGTTATCGCTGTCATCAGTATGTGTAACTTCTAAAACAGTACCAGTTAAATTTAAATCTTCAACGGTATAGTTAACGAATTGACCGGGATGAACTTTATTGTACTGCTCTTCCGTCAGCGGAGCTTCCACCCAAAGATTTTTGGTATTGCCGATATTGAGGAAAATATCGTTTTCTTTTAGACTGTCGCCCTGTTTGAAATCTGTAAGATAGACAATGCCGCTGACCGGTGCGGTAATATCGGCATAGTTTTCATCGGACTGAGCCTGATTAAGTGCGGCCTGAGCCTGTTCGAGCTGTACCTGAGCACTGGCAAGAGCTTCGGAAAGTTCTTTAGATGGAGCGGATGAAACCTCTTGCGTTACCTGGCGCGGTGTGCTGGCTGCGCTCAAAGCTGCCTGAGCTGCGGAATATTCAGATTGAGCTTCTGCATACTGTGTTGCACTTACAGCACCGATAGAATATAATTTACTCATTTTCTGCGCTTGAGCAGCAGCGGCATCCACGCGTGCCTGAGCTGCGGCAATATCGCCGGCTGACGGAGCAGAACTTACTACGGTTTGTGCCGTAACGGAATTTTTTATCTGCTGTTCCAGGTTGTCATAATTTGCCTGAGCCTCATCGCAGGCTTTCTGCAGTGCCTCTATCTGTTGCGGAGTAGTCGTTACTTTGACTTTGGCGATTACTTGACCGGCTTCAACTTTATCACCGTCATTGACAAAAATTTCCGTCAGTGTTCCGTCTGATTGTGAGCTGACATGGACAACGGAACTTGTTAGTTTTGCGTCAGAAATGTCCAGTATCGATTTTGCTTCGTTCCATTTAAAAATACCGAATATCAAAACAGCAGCAATAATAAGAATTATCGGCAGACTGTAACGGATTATGGGTTTAATTTTTTCAGTAATATCTGTTTCCAAAATAAAATCCTCCTAACATCTTTCTAAAAAATGAAAGTATGTATAATTCTTTTCAATAAGTATAAAAATAGCACAAAAAAAAGAAATATACAAGGTAAGGAGGATTTTTCTAATCAATATTTAATTATCATGGCACGAACGACGTTTGGAATGTCATAATGACGTTTTCCTGCACCGATTCCTACTTTTTCAATGATAAAATTTTCCGGTAGAACATCATCTGTCTTTATGGCGGCAATAATGGCAGCTCCCGTCGGTGTTATAAGTTCGCCTTTCGTATCGGTGAAATGAAACTTCAGATTGTGACTGCTGGCTATATTTACTACGGCAGGAACGGGAATAGGAATAGCTCCATGCTGGCAGTTTACAAAACCTTTGCCTTCGGAAAGAGGTGAGCAGGCTACTTTAGTGATACCCAGTTTATCCAGACAGATAGCGGCAGCGGTGATATCAACGATGGAATCAACAGCTCCCACTTCGTGAAAATGAACTGCATCAATTGTTGTTCCGTGTGCTTTAGCTTCCGCTTCGGCAATTATCTGAAAAATTTTCAGAGCAATGGTTTTAGCATTGTCCGTAATTTGTGAATTGTTGATAATTGCAATGACATCATTCAAATTGCGGTGTTCATGATGGTGATGATGAATATGAGCTGTTTCATCCGTATGATGTTCGTGAGAATGACCGTGTTCATGGTCGTGAATATGTTCATGATGATTTTCTTCATATAAATAATTCATATCATGGTCATGATTGTCTATATCCAAAATGACATTAAAATCACAGGCATCCAAAGCCATTTTTTTTACCCGATTTATTTCAACTTTATATCCTTTAAGCGGCAGCGTCTGCAGATTATTGAGAAGATACTCCGTATCCATGCCTAAATCGAGCAGTGAAGCTACAAACATATCACCGCTGATACCGGCATAACATTCTAAATATAACATTTGTTCCATAAAAAGACTCCTTTTGTAATGTATTGTAATCTATTTTAACTCTTAGAGTAAACTTCATGTCAAGATTTTGACACAAAAAAAGACCTGACAAAAGTCAGGTCTGTATTTTCAAAATGGTGCGTCCAGCAGGATTCGAACCTGCGACCGCACGCTTAGAAGGCGTGTGCTC
>USIX01000224.1 GCA_900554895.1 uncultured Megamonas sp.
AACATACTGAAGCTGAAGGAAAACGTGAAAAAGGACAGGAAGCATATACCGCATTTAATGCAGCCTTATCCAGATTTTTTCCCGCACTTGATACGATGGAAGCACTCACTAAATTTCCGCCGGCATCAAGCGTTACATTTACTGTAACCACACCCTGCTGATTTAAACGCACAGCCGCATACGGATACGATTTATTCGCTTCTACCGCCTGAGCAAATCTGCTCGCAACAGAATATCTGTCCTCCGTTGCGCCGCTGCCAGAACCGCCGCCGTCAGCATTTTCACTGCTGTAACTTTCACCACTGCCGCCCATTCCGTCGCCCATTTCTCCGCCGTCAGACATATTTCCTGAACTTTCCGCCGAAAAGCCGCCGCTGTCACTGCTGTTTTTTGCACTCGGCAAAATACCATCCGGTGATGAAATCTGTCCCGCATTATTAACGGTTTCCTTATAATCAGATGAAACTGCCGTATTCTTTATATTCTGCTGCAGCGTACTGTCAGACTGTTTTTCCGTGTTCTTCACAGCTTCCGGACTGTCAGCCGAATTCGGCGAAAGCATTTCTTTTAAAGAATTGAACGGCGACATATTTTCCTGCGCTGTTTCCGTTTCTTCCGGCGTATCTGCCAGATTTACCGTAATAAACTGCTCCTGCGGTCTTTGAATTTCCTGATGAAATCCTGCCGCCATACTTCCTACGGTAATTATCATGACTAAATGAAAAGCGAAGGATAATGAAAACGCTTTTTGCCAAATATGTTTTCTCTTCATTACTGCAAATTCCTATTTCTTTTCCTGTGTAGCAATAGCCAGTTTCGTCACGCCGGCTTTTTTCACTTCATCCATGACAGCAATGACTTTGCCATGTTCCACATTTTCATCAGCCCGCAGTATAACGGGCGTTTCCGATTTATCAGCAAGCTGCCGTACGCGCGATTTCACTTCATCAATCTGCACTACCGCATCGCCAATACTTACCGTTCCGTCCATAGTAATCGTTATCGATACCGGTTTGGGTGCTTCCTGCTGATTTTGCGAAGCTACCGGCAGATTTACCGGCATGGACTTTTGATATACCATCTGCAGTGTACTGAATAAGAAAAATACCATTAAAAAGAAAATGATATCTATCATCGGTATTATCATTAGACGCGGCTGACGGGCGACTCTATTACTTTTTATATTCATTTTGTTTTACCTCTCGATTTGCTGATTAAAAAAGTACAGACATTTTCCACATCGGTAAGAACTCCGTCCAGACGGTTACTGAAATAACTATGTACTATCAAGGCAAGTACAGCCACGCAAAGTCCGGTTGCTGTAGCAATCAGTGCTTCGCCTACACCGCCCGTAATGAGAGATGGATTGTCCCCCGAAACATCCAGCACCTTAAAAGAACCAATCATACCTATTACAGTACCTAAAAGACCCAGCAGCGGTGCCATCGTAACTATTGTATCCAAATAATTGAGATTACGTTTCAAACCGTTGGCACGCACGGAAATAATTTCTTCAAAGCTTTCTTTCATTGACATAGGACAACTGCGGTATTTCAAACCGTTCATAAGCACATCACTGATAAAACAGCGACGAGCTGCACAGAAATTTTCTATTTCCTGCCATTTCTGTTCCTTTGCCAGATTTATTACTTTCTGCGCCACAGCGGTGTTTGCGGTGCACGTACGGCGATAGTACATAAAACGTTCGATACCGATTGCTACAACTATTACGGAACAGGCAAGCAGAGGATACATCACCCAGCCGCCGTGATGAAATAACTCCAACGTGCTAATTATGAAATCCAAATTAAAACACTCCTTTATGAAATAATAATCATTATCATTTTTTTAGAATAAAAAACTCCATAGAAATGTCCTTAAAAAACCATATCTGCAATATTGCAAATACAGCCAGTAAAACATATTCTATGGAGTTCCAAGACTCTCTGATAAAATCAACGAGTTTATTATATTGAAAATTATTCTCAAAGTCAATACTTTTAATTATATATTTTTATTCATTAAGCCATGTTTCAACAATATACTGCTGAATTTTTTCAAGTGTAGCCTCATCTCTTCCACCGATAACTCTGCCGTCCAGCTCATACGCACTATTGCATAAATCCCCTGAACTGCTGACAATAACCTCATCGGCATTAAAAAGTTCTGCCAGTGTAAACGGACGCTGCTCCACCGGAATATTAAGTGCACAACATGCTTCAATCAAATGGGCACGTGCTATTCCCGGCAGAATATACTCGTCAGCCGGATGAGTGATGAATTTTCCGTCCTTTAAAATATGAATATTGCTGTGCGCACATTCCGTTACAATATCGCCACGATAAAATACCGTTTCATCGCAGCCTTTTTCTTTTGCTTTTTGTGCCGCCAGCACGCTAGGAATTAAATTGAGCGTCTTTATATTGCAGTACTGATACCGCTTATCCTCCATCATTGTCAGTTTAAATTTTTTGTCTATTTTCGTTACTTTTTCCGGCGTTACCGTAATCCATAAATTAGCTTTTTCCTCACTGTTATAGCAGTGGCTTCTAAGTCCTTTTCCGCCGCGCGTGACCTGCCAGTATACGAATAAATCGCCTTCATCCAGCTTATTCACCAACTTCTGCAGTAAATCAGCCAAATACTTTTTTGTAAAACCGAGATTGATATTTAACAGTTCCGCACTTCGGAAAAAGCGGTCAATATGTTCATTAAGCGACATTATTTTATAATTTCGCGCACATGTCGCATCATAAACACCGTCACCGAACCAATGTACACGGTCGCTCATCGGTATCATCATATTTTCTATCAAATCGTATTTTCCGTTATAATAACCTAAATTTTTCATACATTAAATGCTGCTACTAAAAACATAGACAAAAGTGTTTATGTCTTAGAAAATTCCTTATTCAT
>USIX01000225.1 GCA_900554895.1 uncultured Megamonas sp.
TGCGGGCCTGCGAATGGCGTTTTCTCCAAACAGCATTTTATACCGGAATAAAGTCGCAGGCTGCCTGAGCATTGATAGCGAAAAGTGCAGGAAGTGCAAAGCTAGGCGGAATATTGCCCTTACCGATTTCAACACCGATTAAAACACCGATAACCTGTGCAATAACAGCGCCAGGGCCGAGGAACGGAGAAAGGAACGGGAAGGAGCAGATTAATGCTAAGATTACAAGACCTACTACAGAACCGGCAAGCGGAGACAATACATGAGCGATGACATCACCGATACCGCTGGCAAGGATTACGCCGATGAGCATGGAAACGAATGCCATGAACGGTAAGATTGTTTTGATGATTGTATCGATTGTATCGCGGCCTGCCTGATAGAGCGTAGCTGTGATATAACCCATGAATTTGCCGACTTTAGCCATAAAGCCTACATTCGTCTGTTCCGTGATTTTCTTGCTTGTATCATAGGAAGATTTTGTTTCTTTCGCCGGAGCAGCCTTTTCTACTTTCGGAGCACTGGCTTCGTCTTCAGCATTTGCATAGCGGATGCAGTCTTCTTTTACAGCGGATACATAGATATCCGGCAGAATGAATTTTGCCATAGGACCGCTGGCACCGGTCGGATTTAAGTTAATAGTGAAAATGCGTTTTTTCGGATAGATACCGCAGCGCAGCGTACCGCCGCAGTCGATAATTACGCACAGAATTTCATCATCCGGTACACTTGTTTTAAAACCGTCAACTAGCTCGCAGCCTGTCATTTCGGCAATTTTCTGGGAAACCGGAGAAATGATACCGCCGGTGATATTTACGACTTTATTTCTTTTATCGGTAGGTTTGAGTACGAGCGGACCGCCGAAACCGCTAGGGCCAGCATTAACAACAACATCTTTATATTGAGCCATGATAAAATCTCCTTTACTAATACTAATTAATCAATCAGGCATTATGCGTTGTTTTTACTTTATCGCTTAAAACAACACCCTGCTGTTTGGAAACGTATGCGGTCGTAAAGTCAGTAACAACGCCGCCGATAAAGTTAATTACAATACCGATTAAGAAATAACGAAGAGCAAGGTCTACCTGAGATAAGCCGAGCATGGTGATACCGTTGGCAATACCCAAGAATACGAACAGTTCGCCCGGATTAACATGCGGGAATAAACCGTTTAAAGTATGGCAGGAACGGGAAGCTGCCGCATAATAAGAAGGTTTGTATCTTTCCGGCATGAATTTGCCGAGAGACAGCGTCATCGGATTGCAGAAGAAGAACGTTCCGATAACTGGCAGAACCATATAGCGGCTGAATACGTTACCGGCACATAAATGAGCGAATTTCTCTACCTTATCCGTACCCACGAAACGAATAATGGCATTCATTGCTACCAATAAGCAGATAAGAGTAGGCACGATACCGGAAGCCAGTCCGATGAACGTCTCGCCGCCCTTGTTAAACATACCGATAAACCCTTGAGCTAAAAATACTAAAGTGTCCATAAAAAAACCTCTCCTTTTATAAAATTTTAAATTTTTAAACTACTGTTATTTAGGAGCCTCTACACACATTTTTTCTTCCTGCTGACGGGTATATTCTCTGTATTCCTCTACAGCAGAAAGAATAGCTGCTTTAGTCTGTTTGTCAAAATCAGCACAAGTATTTTCTGTAATATTCGTAAGCACTATTCCATTTAAATCATTAAAATCCTTAAATCCTGCAAAACTGGTAATTCCCTGAAGCTTTCTGCCCTTGATGATTTTACAGTTTTCATCAATGCACAGCATCAAAAGACAACCTGCTTTAAAACGGCCTCTGGCCTTGCCGATAGCGACGCGGCCAGATTTGCGCAAATTTTTTAACTCTCTGTTAAACTTCTTTAATTGAAATACACTTAGAATACCCTGAAGAATCCACATTGCAATAGCCAAAACAATGAGTATCCAAAACATTCAAGGCAACACTCCTTCATTTAAAACCAATAATTTTCTTGCCGTTGCTTCATCCGTAATCAAAATATTGACAAGTTTTCCTTTTAAGGCACTGTAAATAGCAGGAACTTTTTCATCAGAAGCAGCTACACCGATAACGTATTTTACCTTATGCAGTTGATAAAACGGAATGGAAATCGTTCTATCAACCACTTCCGTCGGTACTTCATTACCGTTTTTATCATAGAAACGGGTGCATGTTTCACCAACAATACGATTGCCAAAGGAAGATGTTATATATTCAGATTTCAAACCATCCGTCCAAATTACGTTGGAAGCCGATGTCGGCGAGCCGATACCCACGAAGGCAACATCCAGATTGTCCCAAAGCTTTTGTATTTTTTGGTAATTAGTGTCATTTATAATTGCTTGTTTCGTTTCAGGAGTCTTGGTTATTGCCGGGGCGTATAAATAATGGCTTCTGGCCTGAAAGGCATTGGCAACTTTGTAACAGATGGTATTTACGTGCAAATCTATGTCAAGACTTTCCGAACCGCCGACGAGCGGAACGAAATCGGCGTCAACCGCCGGAAAACTTTCCACTGCGGCCTGATAGCCTATAGCTCCCATAGAACGGCCCCAGTTAAAACCGATTACCATTTTATTTTTGATAAGCCGCTTTAACAGTAAGAGCCCTGCCTTGCCCAAATTGGAATAAACGTCATTCGGATTTTCACTGGAAGGAACGATATATACTTCTTTTAAAGAAAATTTTCTTTCCAGCCGTGATTCCAGACTTTCGAACGAGTCCTGCACAATAAATATTTTGATAATGCCCGTTTCTTTGGCACGTTTTAAATACTTACTTACAGTAGTTCGGTCAATTCCTAAATTTTTGGCAATTTCGCTTTGCTTCATATCTTCTTCATAGTACATATGAGCTACTTTGATTAAAATTCTTTTGGATACAGGTTGCATGATTA
>USIX01000226.1 GCA_900554895.1 uncultured Megamonas sp.
TAAATATAGTTTCATTACATTAACATAATTATTTTATACAACTAAAAATGCACGCTCATTTAAGCGTGCATTTCTATCATTGGTATTAATTTTTCTTCCAATAAATTTTTATTTTCTTCCAGCGGAATTTTTACTTCTTTACGAGGGTGTTTCCAATAAAGTTTTTCACAGCGGGGACTGCAAAATTTCGTGCGCTTATCCTTTTTACTCGTAACAAGTACCAGTTTATGACATTTATTACAGTAAAAACTGCGCAAAATCTGCTCTCCCGGCTCCGGTACAGGCTGCCGCCTTGCTTTATCATAATATACCTGCTTATGGTGCTGCTTGCGGCAGTGTGCGCTGCAATACAGGTGATAATTACCCTTCGTCTCAAAAGTCTCCCCGCATACAGGACATATCTTTTTCATTAAAAACATCTTCTATCTTCCCATCATACTCTGAAAACGCTTTTTATCCTCCAGCACTTTCAGTGAAGCCGTATATACATCTGTAAGTATCTTTTCGTCAATCGCCCGAAACTGCATATCACTGCCCAAATCAACACATATCGCACCTTTATCATCTACAAGATACCGCTGCGGCATACAGTAAAATCTGCCGTCATTCGTAAACATATACAAACAAAGCGTACTTGCCGCATTCTGCATATTTTCACCCTGACGAAGCTGTGCCAGAAATTTTTCATCCGTATATTTATCTTCTGTCGAAACAATGACAAAATACCTGTCATCCTTCTTCACTGCTTCCACCGTATCAGGATAAATATACATCTCGCCGTAATCACTGTTACCGATTTTCTGCTCAGCCTGCGCTGCCTGTGCCGTTTTTTCCGGATAAAAATTATATGCCATGGCATAAACTCCAATCATTACACTGATTATTACTAAAATATATTTTTTCATAGGCTATTGCTCATTTTGCGACTGAGTATTCACCGGTGACAAAGTAAAGCGTACAAGTTTCTGATTTTTATCGAATACAAACACCAGCTGCGCCGCCTTATTACTGTCAAAACCGGCATAATAAATCACAACATCACTATTGTCATACCGCTGATAAGCAAAAAACTTTGCCTGTGTCAGCGTACCGAAATTATTTTTCGTTTCCCGTTGCAAACCGCTGTACCGCGCCGCTGTTAGTTCATTTTTCAAACCATCGGTAAAGTCGCGACTAAGCGTCTCATATTCCGGCGCATTTTCTCCGCCGAAAGCATCGATAAACAGCTGCGCCGTTTTCTGTTCGCTATTCAAATCACTGCCGTCGGAAGCACTGCAAATGCCGCCAAACGCCATCATCATCACTGCTGCCAATATACATATAAACTTTTTCATTACAATCACCCAAAATCCAATATTAAAGCAGAAGCGGCAAATATTGAATTTGCCGCTCCTGTCTGCCAAGAGTAAATTTTTAATTATGCTTCTTCAACCGGTCTAATCGGCTGTCCTGCTGCTTCACGTTCAGCTAAAAGCTGCGCATGTCTGTCCGCCTGTGCTTTCACTTCGGCACGTTTTGCAGCCTGTTTAATTTCTTCAGCTTTTGCGAGGATACGTTCTTCTTCGTCTTTAGCTCTTTCTTCAGCCGATTTGCGACCGAGTTTCCAAGTTGCACCAATACCGCCCATTACTTCATCACCAGAAGTGGAAATGCTTGCACTGAGCATGAAATCCTGGTTCGGATAGTGGAAGATACCGAGAGCAAGACCTGTTTCGCTCTTATACTGACCAACGCCAACAGCGATTTCCGTCGGAGCTTCAGGGTCGTAACCCATAGTTCTGAGGTTGGCGATAGCTGCCGCCATTGCACCGACTTTATCAATTCTGTCTTCAACATCTCTTAAGCGGCTTTCCACATTATCAATACGATTGTTCAGATACATATCGTTAGCGTAGCTTGTATTGGCAACGTTCTGGATTGCATGGTCAAGAGCAACGTCAGCCTGCGCCATGTTTTCCGATTCACTAATATACTGTGTAGTTGTATTACCGTCTTTATCCGCATCTTTATAGATAGTGGAAAGTTCTTCCTTGCTCGTAGCACCGATTGTATCAGTAACATTCTTAATATCATTTTCACTTGCAATACCGTCTACAGTTACAGAACTCGTTTCTTTGCTATATTTATCCTGACTTGTAATTGTCAATGTACCACTTTCCTTATCAAATGTAGTACCTTCTTGAATTACACCGCTATCTGTAAGTTCACCGTCTAATTTAATAGTATCCTTATCTTTTTGAGTTAAGGATATAGTACCATCGCTATTAATAGTACCACCGGTTACAGTATTATTATCTGCATTTGTTGCCGTACCACTGATGTTATCAATCTTATTATCCAGTTTGCCAATAGCAGTAGTTACGCTGTCGCCGTTTTCAACCTTATCACCTTTTATGTTATTGTATTTCAGGTCTCCAACATTATCTTTTAAATTGTCAAGTTCAGTTTTACTTGCAACATCACCAATAGTAATAGTACTGCTATTACCTTTTTCATCAGAAACAATCAAACCTACATTACCGTTACTATCCGGTTTATATACACCATTTGAACCTTTTTCTGTATTAGCAACCAAATGCTGATCATTATTAGATATAACGCCATCATCCGATACAGCTTCATCAATAGCATCTTTTAAGTAATCAACATTTACAGCTTCACTGCCATCATTACCAGAAGCATATGCTACATTAGTAATACTTGTACCACCTGTAGGTGTTCCATCAGTAGATCTGGAAAGTCCATAATTATAAGGAGTACCTGCTAAAGTAATATGGTTATAATTAACAGTACCATCTGCATTAACATCATAAGCAGCTACTGTATTATACAAATCATTTAATTGAGCTTCTGTTGCTGCTCTACTTGTTTCAGTTCCTTCATTTGCGAAAGTAGCTACTG
>USIX01000227.1 GCA_900554895.1 uncultured Megamonas sp.
GTAGTGCGTAAGTCTTCCAGCATCATATCACTTCCTTAGTAATTAATAATTTTACTTATTATGTCGGTTTGTTTTTGAATGTTGTACGGTTGATACAGATTTTATGTTTTACTGACATAATAAATAATTCTAATTAAGTATTATACATTATATTTGTTGATTTTTTAAGATATATTATACATATTGTGCCAGTTAATTTATAAAGCAGTATAATACTCTATATTTTGCATGAGGTTATATGATAACATCGAACGAATATAAAGTAGTATACTGCTGTTTCTGGCTCAATGTTCTATCGGCATAATTGTTATTTGTTTCTGCCGCAGCAATTTTTGTATTTTTTGCCGCTGCCGCACGGGCACGGGTCATTTCTGCCTATCGTGCTTTTTTTCGCCTGCGGTGACTGGGAAATACTTTCGCCGTGATTTACGGTGGCGTTTTTCAGTCTGTCTTCAGGCTGCGGCGGCTGTTCACGTACGACATTGACACGGTACATCAGGCTGACGATATCCTCCTGGATGGAATCAATCATTTCCTGGAACATATTATGACCTTCGATTTTGTATTCGACGAGCGGATTTCTCTGGCCGTAAGAGCGCAGACCGATACCTTCACGGAGCATATCCATGTGGTCGAGATGTTCCATCCATTTGTTATCAACGACTTTGAGCATGATAATGCGTTCCAAATCGCGCATGACTTCGCTGCCGAACAGTTTTTCACGCTGATTGTAATTGTCTTCAGCCGTTTTATAGAGTTTATCCTTGAGTTCGTCACGGCTCATAGCTTCAAGCTCAGACTGCACCAACACGCCTTTCGGAGCGTAGATGTTTTCGGCTTCTTTGATAAGACCGTCCAGAGTCCATTCTTCCGGATAGAGCTTTTCATTGGCAAATCTGTCCATTTCACTGTCAATAGTGCGATGAACCATATCGATGATATTTTCATGCAGATTTTCGCCGAGCAGAATTTTGCGGCGCTGGTCATAAATGACTTCACGCTGCTGGTTCATGACATCATCGTATTCAATAACATGTTTACGGATATCAAAGTTGCGGGCTTCGACTTTTTTCTGTGCCTGTTCAATGGAACGGGTTACAAGTTTGTGTTCAATCGGGTCGTCTTCGCCCATACCGAGTTTTTCCATGATATTGGCGATATTATCGGAGCCGAACAGGCGCATAAGGTCGTCTTCCAGAGACAGGAAGAAGCGGGAAGCACCAGGGTCGCCCTGTCGACCGGAACGGCCGCGCAGCTGATTATCGATGCGACGGGATTCATGACGCTCCGTACCGATTACGAAAAGACCGCCAAGTTCTGCCACTCCTTCGCCAAGCGTAATATCCGTACCGCGACCCGCCATATTCGTGGCGATGGTTACAGCGCCTCTCTGACCGGCATCTTTAATTATTTCAGCTTCCATTTCATGGTATTTGGCATTTAAAACTTTATGTTCAATACCCTGCCGTTTTAAAAAGCCGCTGATTTCTTCGGACTGAACAATGGAGGTTGTGCCGACGAGTACCGGCTGTCCTTTAGCGTGACATTCTTTGATTTTATTGATAACGGCTTTTATTTTAGCACGTTTCGTTTTATAGATTACGTCAGGATGGTCTATGCGCTGTATCGGTTTATTCGTCGGAATGACTATAACCGGCAGCTTGTAGACTTTAATAAATTCGTTTTCTTCCGTTTTGGCAGTACCGGTCATGCCGGCCAGTTTTTTATACATGCGGAAGTAATTCTGGAATGTAATTGTCGCCAAAGTCTGTGATTCACGCTGAATTTTAACGCCTTCTTTGGCTTCAATCGCTTGGTGCAGACCGTCGGAATAACGGCGGCCGAACATTAAGCGTCCCGTAAATTCATCGACAATGACGATTTCACCGTCGCGCACTACATAATCACGGTCGCGTTTCATCATTGCTTTTGCCCGCAGTGCCTGTGTAAAGCAATGCGACATTTCAATATTGGAACTGTCATAGAGGTTGGTTATATTGAGTGCCTTTTCAATTTTGGCAACGGCCGATTCGTTCGGCGAAACGGTCTTTTCTTTTTCGTTTAAAGTATAGTCTTCGCCTTCTTTTAAGTTGGCAACGGCTCTGGCCATGATAGCGTACATATCGGTGGATTTTGCACCGGGACCGGAAATGATGAGCGGAGTGCGCGCTTCATCGATTAAGATACTGTCCACTTCATCGATGATGGCATAGTTCAAATCGCGCTGCACCATCTGGTCGCGGGAAATAACCATATTGTCACGCAGATAGTCAAACCCGAATTCATTGTTCGTACCGAACGTGATATCGCAGTTGTAAGCGAATTTTCGCGAAGGGAAATCCATATCATGAGCGATAAGACCTACCGTGAGTCCCAAAGAGCGGTACAGTTTGCCCATCCATTCGCTGTCGCGTTTTGCCAGGTAATCATTGACGGTAATCATGTGTACGCCTTCGCCTTTGAGTGCGTTTAAATATACAGGCAGGGTGGCTACGAGAGTTTTACCTTCACCGGTACACATTTCCGCGATTTTACCCTCATGCAGGCAGATACCGCCGATGAGCTGTACATCATAATGGCGCATGCCGAGTACGCGGCGGGAAGCTTCACGTACCGTAGCGAATGCTTCCGGCAGAATACTGTCAAGGCTTTCGCCGTTGGCTATGCGTTCTTTAAATTCATCAGTTTTACCATATAGAGAACCATCGCTCAGCTGTTGCATCTTTGGTTCCAAAGCATTTATTTTGGAAACGATGCCTCGCATGCGGCGAATTTCACTTTCATTGTTATCGCCTAAAAATTTTTTAATAAAGCCGAACAAAAATCTCAACTCCTAACAAAATTTATAAGCTTTCTTCAGACAAAATAGACATCAGCTATCTTTCGGATAA
>USIX01000228.1 GCA_900554895.1 uncultured Megamonas sp.
CAATACCCTTAAAGGATATATATGGGCCACGTTCATCGCCTTCTGCTGTATGATTGAAAACAACATCCAGAATTACGCGGATGTCATTTTTATGCAGTTCCTTTATGAGATTTTTGAGTTCATAAATTTGCATGGAATATTTGCCGCTGGCAGCATAGCTGGCTTTAGGAGCGAAAAATGAAATCGGATTATATCCCCAATAGTTTAGTAAACGGTTTCCTTTACTGTCATAACGAACAGTATCATTTATTACATCTTCGTTTTCGTCAAATTCAAAGATAGGCAGAAATTCTACCGCGTTAATGCCTAACTCCTTTAGATAAGGAATTTTTTCAATAAAACCAGCATACGTTCCAGGATGTTTAACTCCGGAAGTAGCATGTTTGGTAAAACCGCGCAGGTGAGCTTCATATATTATGAGGTCATTTTGCGAAGTTGTTACAGACGGGTCGGTTTCTAGTTCAAAATCATTAATTGCTACTTTGGAACGATATTGGAAATCATTGGTTCTGTCTGGTATGATGCCCCATTCATTGCGTCCTGATACCATTTTGGCATAAGGGTCAAGGAGTATTTTGTTCTTGTCGTAAATATCTCCTTTATGCACATTGTATTTGCCGTCAATGCGGAAACCATATTCAATATTCTCATAATCCAAATCAAAAACAATCATAGCAAACACGTTTCCTAAACGGTAATTTTTCGGAAACGGAATAGTGGCAAAGGGTTCTTTGGCATTGTTTTTGTAAAGGATTAGTTCACAACTTGTAGCACCGGAGGAGTAAATGGAAAAATTCACACCTCCGGGTAAAATGGTAGAACCATTTAAGCGGAAAAAACCGCGTCTAATTTTAAATTGTTTATACGTATCAGTAGGCAGTACGTCTAAGGGCATGTTTACACCTCGTCATATTATTAAGATACCAGAGAGTATTTTTTTATGGCATCTTCAACTGTCGGTTCAAGCGTAATCGTATCAGTGAAGCCTGTCAAATAGAATATCTCCGATATTTTATCGGTAATAGAGACAAAAATAGCAGTTATATTTAATAATTTGGCTTTATCGGCAATAACAGATAATAAATACAAACCGTAATTGGAAACATAATTACAATGAGACATATCTATAATAATATTTTCTTGAGTAGTCATTTTATCTAAAATTGCTTCTTTAGCTTGTTGGGAGCCGAATACGTCAAGTTTGCCGTTTAAAGAAATAACATTCAGATTATCATTTTTTGTAATGCGAATTTCCAAAATAACAACTACCTCCATTAGTTAGTTTATATGATAATAAAAAGTTTAATAAATAAAATGATAGTATAAAATTGTAATTAGAATTTATTCGATTGTAATTAAAGATTATAATATGATTTTAAGATAATAAAAAATTATTAAAATATAAATTTTAGCTATTATGGAAAAAATAGAACCATTGTTACTGCTACTGATAAATGGTATTTATCATAAGTTTATTGATTGTTTGAAATAAGAATAGAGTGGTACAATGATAATCTCTAATATCATTGTATAAGAGTTTAGCTATTTTTTCAAGTTGGATAAATTTATATAAAGTATAGGTAGAAAAAATAAATGCAGGAAAAATTTTCCTGCATTTATTTTCAAGTATATTATTGTTTTTTATTTAACGGTTTTTTTAAGATTGCAAGTAAAATCATGCTTACTACGGCACCGGCTGCAATAGCTACCAGATACATGAGCGGATTTCCGATTGTCGGAACAACGAAGATACCGCCATGCGGAGCACGCAGTGTGCATTCAAATGCCATAGAAAGTGCGCCGGCTACAGCAGAACCGACAATGCAGGAAGGAATGACGCGGGCAGGGTCGGCAGCGGCAAACGGGATGGCACCTTCAGTGATGAAGGACAGACCCATGATATAGTTGGTCGGGCCGGATTTTCTTTCTGCTTCTGTAAAGCGGTTGCCAAAGAAAGTAGTGCAAAGAGCGATAGCGATTGGAGGAACCATACCGCCGGCCATAACGGAAGCCATGACACCAAATTCACCGTCGGCTAAAAGTGCCGTACCTGTTACATAAGCTGCTTTATTGAACGGGCCGCCCATATCTATGGACATCATACCGCCGACAACGATACCGATTAAAATACGGCTGCTAGGGTCCATACCCTTTAAAGTTTCAACGAGCCAAGTATTGATAGCGCTTACAGGCGGATTGATGATGAAAGTAATGGCAATACCCATTAAGAATACACCGAGCAGAGGGTATAGGAGAATGTTTTTGATACCGTCAAGCGATGCTGGCAGGAAATTAAGAGCTTTTCTAAGACCGAGAATGATATAGCCTGCAGCAAAACCGGCAATAAGTGCACCGAGGAAACCGCTTCCGCCGGAATTGGCAAGTGCACCGCCGACAAAACCGGCAACAAGACCAGGACGGTCAGCAATACTCATACCGATAAAACCGGCAAGTACAGGAAGCATGAAACCGAAGGAAACACCGCCGACATTTTTAAAGAATGCGGCAAGCGGCGTATTGGAACCGAAGTTTGAAGGGTTTGCAGGGTCATACACGTCTACTAAAAAGGCAATGGCGATTAAGATACCGCCGCCGACAACGAACGGAAGCATATGCGATACGCCGTTCATCAAATGTTTATAAATCTGGCGACCGATACTTTCACCTTCGACAGAGCCGGAAGCTTCCTCATCGTTACCGGAATGGTGATAAATCGGGGCATCCTGTGCCATGGCTTTATCTAATAGTTCATCGGCTTTGTTAATGCCGTTGGCAACTTTGGTGATAATAACGTGTTTTCCGTTGAAACGCGCCATCGGCACGTTTTTATCTGCTGCAACTATGATACATTTTGCATTTGCGATTTCTTCATCCGTTAAGATGTTT
>USIX01000229.1 GCA_900554895.1 uncultured Megamonas sp.
TCTCTCGTTATGGACGGATTTTCCGATTTTCTGGCAATCTTATCAATTTCATCGATATAGATAATGCCCTTTTGCGCTTTTTCGATATCATAATCTGTTGCCTGTATCAATTTGAGCAGAATGTTTTCAACATCTTCGCCGACATATCCTGCTTCTGTGAGTGATGTTGCATCGGCTATAGCAAAAGGAACATTCAATATTTTTGCTAAAGTCTGAGCAAGAAGCGTTTTGCCGCTACCGGTCGGCCCCAGCATCAAAATATTGGATTTTTGCAGTTCAACATCGTCTTGTCGAGGCGTTCTGTTTATGCGTTTATAATGATTATAAACTGCGACTGAAAGCGATTTCTTCGCTTCATCCTGCCCGATTACATATTGATTTAAAACATCGTATATTTCTTTCGGCTTCGGCAAATCTCTCAATTCGATATGTTCGCCGTCGCTGACTTCCTCTTCGACAATTTCGTTGCAAAGTCGTACACATTCATCACAAATATACACTCCAGGACCGGCCACAAGCTTACGCACCTGCTCCTGAGTTTTTCCACAGAATGAACATTTCATTTGTCCTTTGTCTTCACCGAATTTCAACCAATATTCACCTCTTTTTATGCCCAACTCTTTTATATTAAAGTGGCGATTTACACGCACTGCGAGTATTCTCGCCACTTATACACAAAACTATTTATTTACTTTTTTTCGTACCTGTACGGACGATGACTTCATCTATCAGACCGTAGTTTTTAGCTTCCACTGCCGACATGAAATTATCTCTTTCCGTATCGGCTGTAAGCGTTTCCACCGACTGTCCCGTATGTTCTTTCAGTATTTCCGTCAGAATATCGCGTATGCGCAGAATTTCACGCGCCTGAATCTGGATATCAGTCGACTGACCCTGAGCTCCGCCCAGCGGCTGGTGTATCATAATGCGCGAATACGGCAGTGCATACCGTTTACCTTTAGCACCTGCTGCCAGCAGCACGGAGCCCATGCTTGCAGCCTGGCCGAGGCAAATCGTCGATACATCCGGCTTGATATACTGCATAGTATCATAAATAGCCAGTCCGGCAGTAACTACACCGCCAGGACTGTTAATATACAGGTGAATATCTTTATCCGGGTCTTCAGACTCTAAAAAGAGCAGTTGCGCTATTACCACATTGGCTACATTATCATCAATAGGACCGCCCAGAAAAATGATACGGTCTTTCAATAGACGGGAATATATATCATAAGCGCGTTCTCCCCGTCCCGATTGTTCAACTACCATTGGTACATAGTTCATGTTATTCACCCCGACTAAAACATTCTAAAATAAAATTAAAATTAAGCTTCTACTGCGCTGTCAATTACGAAATTAGCAGCTTTTTTATGCAGTACAGTAGCTACTAAGTTACCGATGCTGCCGTTCTTTTTAATGATTTTGCTTACTTCCTGCGGAGTTGTGCCGTATGTTGCAGCAAGCAGAGCAATTTCAGCATTGATATCAGCATTTTCAACTTTAATATCTTCAGCTTTAGCTACAGCGTCGAGCATAAGGTCGGTTTTAACTGCGATAGCTGCGCTTTCTTTGTACTGTTCGCGAAGTTTATCCATATCCATATTAGTATATTTGAGATAAGCATCGAGGTTCATACCCTGATTTTCAAGATTTACAGACAGTTCCTGAACCATGTTGCTTACGCGGTTTTCCACCATAACATCCGGAATATCCACTGTAATATTGTCAGTAGCCTGTTTTAAAATTTCATTGCGGCGTTTTGTATCAGCTTCGCGTTCCATACGTTTTTCCGTAGTTTCACGAAGTTTTGCTTTCATATCTTCAATATTTTCATAGGAAGTATGTTCTTTTACGAATTCATCAGTCAGTTCTGGAAGCTGTTTATGTTTAATGCTGTTGATTTTGCAGTGGAATACAGCTGCTTTACCGGCTAAATCTTTAGCATGGTATTCTTCCGGGAAAGTAACGTTTACATCTTTTTCTTCGCCGACTTTAAGGCCGATAAGCTGGTCTTCAAAATTGTCAATGAAAGAATGGG
This sequence comes from uncultured Megamonas sp., assembly GCA_900554895.1. Taxonomy (GTDB): domain Bacteria; phylum Bacillota; class Negativicutes; order Selenomonadales; family Selenomonadaceae; genus Megamonas; species Megamonas gallistercoris. Next base: position 2,039 of record USIX01000229.1, read on the forward strand.
AACCGATCTGCAGCGGATAATCTTTGCCTTCGCCGCCCGGGAATGCTACGCCGTCAACTTCGCCTTTGAAATCCAAAGTGATGAAATCATCATTTGCAACTGCCGCGCCTTCTTCAGCGTCAATCATTTTAGCATGATGTCCTCTGATATTTTCCACCTGTTCATTAATCTGTTCGTCCGTAACGACAACTGCGTCTTTAGCAACTTTTAAGCCTTTGTATTCACCAAGTGTAACTTCCGGAACAGGAGTGATTGTAGCTTTGAATACTACATCTTTTCCTTCTTCCAAAGTTACGATATCAACCTGCGGACGGTCTACCGGGTCAAGATTTTCCTGTTTCAATGCAGCATCGAATGCTTTCTGAGCTACACGGTCAAAAGCTTCATCCATGATAGCTTCTTTACCGATATGCATTTCCAAAATGCGGCGCGGTGCATGACCTTTTCTGAAGCCAGGGATATTTACACGGTTTGCAAGGGATTTGCAAGCAGCCTTAATACCTTTATCAAGTTCTTCAGCTGGCACTTCAATAGTAAGTACCACCTTATGATTTTCAATCTTTTCTGTAGTAACGTTCATTGTGAAAAAAAACCTCCTGTTGTTTGACGATTAAACATTATTTCTTAGTGTATATGTTACTGTCATATTATAAAATAGCACAGTACACCTACTATACTAAATGAATGATATCACAATACATCAATAATGACAAGCTTTTATACAAAAATACCCCAGCCTTTACCGACTGGGGACTAATTTCATATGGAGCGGAAAACGAGGCTCGAACTCGCGACCCCCACCTTGGCAAGGTGGTGC
>USIX01000230.1 GCA_900554895.1 uncultured Megamonas sp.
TGCCTCATCATGTTTGCACTGAATGTGGTTATTATGATGGTAAAGAAGTTATCGCATCTGAAGAATAATTTTTTGGAGCGAATATGTATGCTCTCTTTATAGATATGGTTTAAATTCAAGTAACATTATCTATAAAGAGAGCATATTTTATTTTATGCGGAAAATTTTACTTGCCAAGTCAGGAAAAAGTTTGTATAATAACCAACTGTAATTGGTTTTATTATCTGGTACTAAAAGTTGGTGTGAAGGATGATACGTGAAAAAAAGCGAATTAGACAAAGTCTATTAATAGATTATATGAAGACGAAGCCTTTTTTTACAGATGAGGACTTAGCAAAACTTTTGAATGTCAGTATACAGACTATCAGGTTGGACCGTTTAGAACTTGGTATTCCGGAGCTTCGGGAGCGAATTAAGAAATTGGCGGAAGCTACGCAAAAGAAAGTTAAATCTATTAGTAGCAGAGAAGTTTCTGGGGAACTTTTGGATTTAGAATTGGGAAAATCAGGTATTTCCCTGCTTAACATTACAGAAGATATGGTTTTTGAAAAGTCCAGAGTGGCTAAAGGCGAATATATGTTCGCACAGGCAAATTCTCTGGCATTGGCACTCATTGATGCCCCGATGGCAATAACTGGTGTGGCCAATATTAAATATAAAGCCCCAGTACATGTCGGCGATAAATTAGTCGCCAAAGCTGAATTAAAACATAGACGAGGCAATAAGTTCTTTGTCTGGGTAAAAATCAAAAATGGTACTAAAGAAGTTTTTCGTGCAAAATTTATTTTAGTCTCATTGGAAAGTAATGGAGGACCGGAAGTATGAAAATTGCAGTAGATGCTATGGGCGGCGATTTTGCACCTGAGCAGATAGTCAAAGGTGCGGCATGGGCCGTTAAACGCTATGATTGTGAAATTGTACTAGTCGGTGATAGAACTCAAATACAGGCACAGCTGGATAATTATTATCCGGAATGGAAAACAAGCAGAGACAGTAAGATAACTATTCATCATGCCAGTGACGTAATCGGCATGGGAGAACATCCGGGCGTTGCCGTGCGTAGAAAAAAAGATTCTTCCATTGTCGTGGCGACACGTCTAGTGAAGGAAGGATACTGCGATGCGGTGGTTTCGGCAGGAAATACGGGAGCGGCAGCGGCTTCGGCGCTGTTTATTCTGGGTCGTATTAAAGGTATAGACAGACCGACAATTGCTACTCCGATACCGACGGCAAAGGGCGGAGCAACGCTGTTACTTGATTCTGGAGCTAATGTGGATTGCAAGCCTAAGCATTTATCGCAAAGTGCGCTTATGGGTTCTATATATGCTAAATGTGTATTAGGTAAAGAAAACCCCACGGTCGGTCTTTTAAATATTGGTGAAGAGGCTACCAAAGGAAATGAACAGGCACAACACACATATCCTATTTTAAAAGCTATGAAAACGATTAATTTCAAGGGTAATGCCGAAGGGCGGGATATTCCGAGCGGCAATTTCGATGTGGTTGTCTGTGACGGTTTTGTCGGTAATGTTGTTTTGAAATTTGCCGAAGGCCTGGCAAAGACATTGGTCAAGATGGCAAAAGAGGCTGTCCAAAATGGCGGTCTTATGGCCAAACTCGGCGCATGTCTTTTAATGCCGGCTCTGAAAAAACTGGGCAAGGAAATAGATGTTACCGAATATGGTGGTGCGCCTTTACTAGGAGTTAATGGTTGTTGTATAATATCTCATGGTAGTTCTAACGCCAAGTCTATCTGTAATGCGATAAGACAGGCGCGCGACTATGTAAAAAATGACGTATTAACTCAAATCAGAGATAATATAGATAAGGAGGAAGTTCTGAGCCATGACACTGAAATTAAATAGTGCGGGCATTCTGGGCCTAGGTTCTTATGTTCCAGAGAAAATCCTTACTAATGCAGATATTGAAAAATTGGTAGACACGAACGATGAGTGGATTACAGAACGCACGGGTATTAAAGAAAGACGTATATGCGCGCCTGAACAGGCGACATCTGATTTATCTTTGATAGCGGCGCAAAGAGCGTTGGCAGATGCCAATGTTTCGGCAGAAGAGCTCGATATGATTATCGTAGCAACGATTTCTGCCGACAGCAATACACCGTCGACGGCATGTGTCTTGCAAAACAAACTGGGAGCCGTAAATGCGGCCGCATTTGACTTGTCAGCTGCCTGCTCCGGTTTTGTATACGGGTCGGCGATTGCTTCTCAGTTCATAGAAACGGGAGTATATAAAAAAGTATTAGTAGTAGGTGCTGAAACTTTATCAAAATTTGTTAATTGGAAAGATAGAAATACTTGCATTATTTTTGCAGACGGAGCTGGCGCCGCCGTTTACGGCGTGGTGGATGACGGTTACGGTATGCTTTCTTTCGACCTTGGTGCAGACGGTTCTGGTGCTGAAACGATTGAAATTCCGGGCGGCGGAAGCAGACATCCGGCTGACCAGGAGACAATCGACAATCATATGCACTGTCTGCATATGAACGGCAAGGAAACATTCCGTTTCGCTGTGAAAGCAATGGGTTCCACCGTGATAAAATCCCTGGAAAGAGCAGGATTAAGTAAGGAAGATATTGATTATTTCATTCCGCATCAGGCAAATATCCGTATCATTCAATCAGCGGCAAAAAGACTGCATCTTCCGATGGAGAAGGTTTTTGTCAACATTGAAAAATACGGTAATACATCGGCTGCTTCAATTCCTATTGCTTTGGCGGAAGCTGAACGCGAAGGTAAATTGAAAAAAGGCGAAATAATAGCTCTTTCTGGTTTTGGTGCAGGTCTTACATGGGCATCCTGTATTATGAAATGGGCTAAGGAGGGCTA
>USIX01000231.1 GCA_900554895.1 uncultured Megamonas sp.
TATGTGATTACATATTGCTTTTCCAAAGATATCATCATCGGCATACATTTGATTATCTGTCTAATATGTCGAATATCCGCACTATTAAGGTAAAAAATGATAATAATAGTACAGGTACCCTACATACTATTATTATCATCTCCATATTAAGCAATTTTTGTCATCTGTTTTTGGCAAGTCATACAAAGCGGTTTATGATATTTGCCAATAGAATATTGAATTACTCTTTCACTTTTTATTTCTTCACCGCAGTTAGCACAGACTACAATATTTTCTACTGGCATTTTAGGAGTTTTCATTTCTATTCTCGTTATTTTCGTACCTTTATTACCAACAGCAGAATTTTCATCAGTTTTACTATCCGCTTCCGGATCGTCGCCTGTTGCAATGCAGAGGCTAAGCATATAGGCGTATTTTATGGCGGCTGTCTGTGCTTTCATTACTGCTTTGTCGCCCGCATCCTGACCGCTACCTATGCCGAAGAAATCCACACTTTCTCCACTTTCGCTGTCAATTAACTTTATCTGAACATTGACCGTTGCAAGGTGTTCCGTATTACCTTTGAGATTAGTTACATCAACCATTGATGCAACTTCCGGTATAACGACACTTGCAATCTTATTTTTAGTAAGAGCTTCATTGACTTTTAAGAGTACATCTTCCGCTGTAGCGTATTTATATTGATGATAAGAGTTCAATCCGTTTTTAGCGATATGGCTACATTCATTCATGACGTTCACAAGTTTTTTAGCAATTTTAGTATTTTCCATAATAATTCTCCTTTAAATAGAAATGGCAGGAAGAATATTTTTCCTGCCTATGCTGTATCATTTTTTCTTTGTTAAAATCATACCGATTATCTGCAAAATTAACATGATAATTTCTTTGTTCATATCATCACTTCCTTTCATATTAAGCAATCTTAATTGATACCTGTTTAAACTGTTTACCATATGGACAGTTTTCTGCAACTGAGCAGTAATCCTTACATTTTCTATCCTGCCAGCGTTCTTTACTGGAACAAATATGAGATGTCTTTCCTGTTTGTAGTGCTTTCTTCAGTCTTTCCGCCTTTGTTTTCATATAGAGCTTAACCCACCGGTCAGAAATTTTATTGATATGAATTAAATATATCGGGCTGGTGATATTTCTTTCAGCAGCCATTCTCAAATTAAAATCTCTGCATAATGCCTGAATTTCCATGCGTTCGACTTTATAGCCTTTTTCTTCCAGCAGTATTCTGTAGTAGTTGAGCTGAATTGCCCAGTCTAAAATATGTTTTACGCCGTCAGTTCTCCATTCTTTTCTTGTTTTTGGCTGACCTTTTTTACTGCCGGTTTTATAAATTTCACCTGTCGGCACATCTACTTTATAGAAACCTAATGCTTTCATCAGCTTATAAGATGATGTGATTTTATAATCGCCTAACGTATTATCTTTATTCAATATATTTCCGTATAAGTCAAATTTGCCGCTGGTTATTTCGTCAGATAATCGTTGTTCGCTTAGCATATTTTCATCAACATGATTTTCATTGATTGTATGAACAGCACTTCCATGCAAAGCGTAAAGTTGCTTTATCGGTTCAACGACATAATCTGTCGTTCTTCTTAAAAATGTTTCCATTGTTCCTGCCAATAATTCAGTTACAGTAGCTTTCTCGATATTTCTGTTAAGTGAAGCTGCCACCGCTCGAAGTGTCGGTAGAAACATACACCTTTGAGCATATGGACATCTTCTAAGACATTTTGAAATCTCTATTATCTGACCAGTCGGACATATAAATTTTGTTGCCGGCATAATAAACTCCTCCTAAACATAAAAATAGCAGGTACAGCTTTTGCCATACCCATTTCTTTTTTACAGAATACACTTTTATGGAAAAAATCCATACATGGAAATTTTCCTAAACTCCTAATATAAAGGTAGAAAAATCTTCAACATTTATTTTTATGGACATATGAAGTTATGGATATCACAGTAAAATTCTTCGTCCTCATTACTGTACATATTAAATATTTTAGTTTCAATATCATCAACGTCATAAACATCTGTCGTGTCAACCTTAGGAAATACAGTCTGCACATACCGGCATAAACTGTTCCAATCTCTAAAATACTTTGTTATGCAATCGCCGTTTTCCAAATCAAAGTGATTAATCTTATACTTTTGCCAGAAATAAAATCCCGTTGCATCTGTATTGATAAAAACTTTGCTGTCCTGTTCCTGTGCCAAATAAACCATGTCCACTTGTTCATCATATTTATCACAAATATATTCATAGAATACATTCGTTTGAACTTCCCATGCGCTGGCTGTCTCTATTTTTAGATACGCCAGATTTTTATTCAGAATAACGTATTTGGCACAACGCACAAAATAATTATCCTTGCCGGTTAAAGAAGATGCCTTCTTTGGCGTATAGCCTTCTTCCAGCAAAAAGCCGTATACCGTCCGTGTCGGTGAAAATCGCATATAGTTATTGATTTTACGCCATAAATCTTTTATCGGTTTTGCTTTATGACTGTAAAAGACAATCTGAATTTGGCAGTAGTTAGCCATAATATCATCCCTTTTCTTTTAAATTAACATAGTCGCTTTCTTAGTCGCTAACATGATCGGTATCATAGTCGCTAA
>USIX01000232.1 GCA_900554895.1 uncultured Megamonas sp.
GACACGGCCTGCCGCGGCGGCAGCTGCATCATCGATCCGTGCGGTCACTACGTCATGCTAGGATATGGCGGACGAAGTTAAATACGGTTTAAGCCCTGAAGGATTTAAACGCAAAAGACTGCCTGAAATAATAGACAGCCTAGTACAGCGTACCAATGACAGGCTGGGGATTTCCATTCAGACGGGTGCTAATTCTATATTCGGACAGCTTTACGGCATTATCGGTTACGAACTTGCCGATATCTGGGAACAGACGGAAAATGTTTATTATGCTATGTATCCTAATACAGCTACGGGAACATCTTTGACAAATTCTGCTTCTTTAACAGCCATACAGCCTATAACGGCAGAAGCAAGTGTTATATTGTGTAATTGCAAAGGTCTGCCAAATACTGTAATTGCAGCTAATTCACAAATACAGCAAAAAGACACGAATGTTGTTTATACAAGCGGTGAAGAAAATGTATATATTTCACCCGAAAAAGCGTTAGAAGCAGAACTTAAAATTGATACTGTTAGTATTGGAACAACATATACAATTCAAATTGATAATTATAAATATAACTATACGGCTGTAGTAGGAGATAACGCTACAGCCGTTTTTAATAATCTATCAGGGCAGATACAAGGATTTAGTAAAGGTATAAAGAATGGAATTTTTACTATTAAAAGCATTGATGAAACCACTTTTAGTATACAAGCATCTCAGATTTCGGTAGAAGCAATAGTAACTCCTATAGAATTTACATGCTTGACTGCTGGTAAAATGGAAATTCCAGTAAATACCGTTACAAACATTGTAACGCCTATTAATGGATGGGAAAGTGTAACAAATACTAAAATATTATCTACGGGGCGAAATGATGAAACGGATGCCGAACTTAGACAGCGTTGGAGTTTATCTGTTTACCAAAAGGCTTCTAACATGTTAGAAGCAATACAGGCTAATGTTTTTAGGCGCATAACGGGAGTTGTAGCCTGCGTAGCATATGAAAATAACACGGATATTGTGGATATATACGGTAGATTACCGCATAGCATAGAAGTTATTGTAGATGGTGGAGATGAACAGGATATAGCCGAAATGATTTTCCGTTATACATGCGGAGGTATAGATTTTAACGGTGCAATAAGTAAAGAAGTTACGGACGTGGCCAATGTTAAACATATAGTTAAATTTAACAGGCCTACAGAAATTAAAATATGGCTTAAATTTAATATTACAAAAAATGTTGAGGAAAGTTGGGACAGTAACGGTATAGCAAAAATAAAACAGCTTATTGTAGATTTAGGAAATAAACACACAATAGGTCAGGATGTTATCTTACAAAAATTTATTGCTCTTATATACGATAATATTACCGGAGTTGGTTTTGTAGATGTATTAGCAACAAAAGGTAATACAGATGATAATTATTCTAATGAAAATATAATTATAAATGCAACAGAAAAACCTGTTTTTGATTTGGATAGGGTAGAAATACTTTCTACAGAATAGAGGTGTTTAAGATGAATAGATATGATGATATGAATAAGCACCTTCTTGAACAATTTAATAAAGCGGAAGTGATAAAAGCTATATTTTATGCACTATTTCTTGAATTTAAAGAAATGAATACAGCGATAAGTGATTTAGAAAATAAGCGATGGATTGATACGGGTGAAGGTGCACAATTAGACGGTGTAGGACAAATAGTAGATAGAGACAGAACTGTTACAGGCCTTAGACTTATAAAATTTTTCGGATTCAGGGGACAGAGAAATATTACAGGATTTAATCAGGCGCCTTTTAGAAGATACTATGAAGAGTATCTGACGAGTTTAACGCTAAATGATGAGCAATACAGAAAAATTTTACATGCTAAAGTATGGAAAAATAATACTTATGCCTATATGAATGATACTATTAAAAGTTTGCAAATAATTTTTGATACAAATACTATAATTGTTCAAAACGCTGGTAATGCAAATATTAGGATATCCATTGGAAAATTAACAACTGACGATGAAAAAGTTTTAATTGAAGGGTTGGATTTATTAGTCCGAGCTGCGGGTGTTGGATATGAATTTTATAACGAATTTGATAAATATGCTTTCGGATTTAAAGGGCAGACATACTGTAAAGGATTTGGACAAGCACCTTTTTCGTATTTCTTTTAGGGAGGAATTTTAAATGGCTGAAAAACCGGATTTCGATAAAATTTTTGCAAATAAAGCAACATCAGTACACGAATGGGACAGTGATAATTACAATACAGGTTGGGGATTTCTGGGAGAAACGCCGCCGCCGTATGAACTTTTCGACAGTTTACAGCGTGAAAATGATACAAAAGCAAAATATTTATATGAAAGAACAGAAGAAGTTAATACTGATTTAAACGACAAATATGATGAATTAAAAACAGGTTTAGGCGGTGCAAATACAGCATTGCAACAACATAATGTAGATGAAAATGCACATGCCAACTTATTTCAGAGAGCATTAGTAACTGAAACGAATGTCGCTGCGAACACCGCAGACTGGAATACATTGATTGAAAGCCGTACCTACAAGATAACTGGGGCGACATTTGCCGCAGATAAGCACCAGCCGGTGGGGGCAATCGGTACAGGTGAGTTGGTAGTGCTGAAAAACG
>USIX01000233.1 GCA_900554895.1 uncultured Megamonas sp.
AACAGCTCAAAATTTTGTTCATGCCGAATATAGAAAGGCACGAGCCAAATTCCAATCGTTTCGAACCGTTTTACCGACTGGATTTATAAAAGAGCTACGAAGGCTCGCCAAGTGCAGCGTAAGCGAAACGTTAAAAAGATTTTCTTTTTGGTTCGTTTTTCTTTGAGCTTCAAAGAAAAATGAACAATCTCACCGATAAATAGAAATTTATTTTAGATTTTTTTATTTAAAACATATTTCATCTAAAAAAAGCTTAAGTTATTTACTTAAGCTTTTTTTGTCGTCGGACAGCTCACTTCGAATATATCATCTATCACTTTATGCAATAAATTTGCTATCTTTGTATCCGCTAAAGTATAATAAATTTCCTTGCCTTCACGTCTGCTGATAATCAGTTCCTGTTTTTTCAATACCTGCAGATGATGCGATACCGCCGCCGTACTCATGCCAATAGCCGCTCCGATATTGGATACGCATTCTGAACTGTGGCAGAGCAGCCATAAAATTTTCAGCCTTGTTCCATCGCCAAGCTGGCTGAAAATACGAGCAACCTTAATAAAATCTTCCGTTTCAGGCATATTTTCCAGTACCAAATTAATATTCTGCCCGTGATTATGCGGCAAATTATAATGCTTCATTATTTCAACTCCTAAAATAGTTCATTTTTATTTATAGCTTTGTTATAATTATTATAATTGATTTTTATTATAAGGAGATGATTTTTTGCTAGGTTCACGCCTGCAAACTGTAGCCGATTTTGTGCCGCTGGGCAGCATTGTAGCCGATATCGGCACTGACCACGGCTATTTACCGATAGAATTGATAAAATCCGGCAAGTGCTTAAAAGTTATCGCCGGTGATGTGAATGAAGGACCGTATCTGGCGGCAAAACGTTCTGTTCGCGATGCAGCTCTTTCAGCTCAAATAGATATCCGCCTCGGCAGCGGTCTTTCCATATTGCAGAAAAATGAAGCTGATATCGCTGTTTTTTGCGGTATGGGAGGAAATTTAATCCGTCAGCTTTTAATGGACGACCTTGTTATCGTTAAGTCCTTAAAAGGGCTCATTCTTCAGCCTCAACAGGGATACAGTGCTCTTCGCCGCTATTTGTACGAAATAGGCTGGCATATCGCCGATGAAGCTATTGCAAAAGAAGACGGGCGTATTTATCAGATAATCTATGCTGTTCCAGGCAAAGCTGACATGCCTGATGATATTGAACTGGAAGTAGGCGCTGTGCTCAAACAAAAGAGACCGCCGCTGTTTGCTGAAATGATTGCTGAATTCATTGCGAAAGCAAAACGTTCCCTGCACGGTATGGAAAAATCCGAAACGGCAAAAAACAGTCCGCATTATGCAAATTTGCAAGATTATGTAAAAAAACTGGAGGCGTTATTATGATAAAATGCCAAGTCGTAATAGAGGCAATGGACCGGCTTGCACCGCGTTATCTGGCGGAAGAATGGGATAACGTAGGACTTTTAATCGGTAGTCCGGCGCAGGATGTTCATAAAATACTGACCTGTCTTGACGTAACGGAAAAAATTATCGACAGAGCTGTTGCCGAAAATTACGATATGATTATTTCCCACCATCCTTTTTTATTCAGGGCTATGAAACGGATTGCCACGGACAAACCGCTCGGCAGAATAATACAAAAAATACTGAGCAATAATATAGCTGTTTTTGCCGCTCATACTAATCTTGATACGACTTTCGGCGGCGTGAACGACGTATTGGCGCAGAATTTAAATCTCACTGATTTAAAACCGCTTACGATAAGTTACCGTGAAGAAATTCTCAAACTCGGCGTAAATGTTCCTGTTGAGTATGCTGATAAAGTACGTGAGGCAATCGGCAGAGCCGGTGCAGGTTTTATCGGCAATTACAGTGATTGTTCATTTCAGTTTAAAGGCGAAGGCCGTTTTACTCCGCTTGAGGGCAGTCTGCCGTTCGTCGGTCAACAAAATAAAAATGAAGTTGTTGAAGAAATACGCATAGAAACTGTATTTCCTGCCAAAATAAAAAACCGCATCGTAAAAGCACTGCTCAAAGCTCACCCTTACGAAATGCCCGCCTACGATATAATTCCGACGCAGAATGTCTATCATGAAAACGGTCTGGGACGCATCGGCAGACTGATAGAACCGATGAGCGTTACTGATTTTGCTAAAATGATAAAACAAAATCTGCCGGGAGATACGTTCCGTCTTGTAAAAGGCAATGAAAAACAGGTGCAGAAAGTGGCGTTGTGCTCCGGCGCAGGTGTGGAATTTCTCGACAGAGCCGCTATGCAGGGAGCCGACACATATGTAACGGGTGATGTGAAATATCATGAAGCCCAGCATGCGCAGGAACTCGGTATAAATCTTATCGATGCGGGTCATTTCGGCACGGAAATGCCGGTAGTCGAAACGATTGCATCTTATTTGCAGAGTGAAAATGATAAAAACAAATGGCAGATTGAAATAACAGCCGACAAAACGGCAGAAGATGTATTTATCACAATATAATAAATTTCTATTTACTGTTTTCTTTGATTTTAAAGAAAACGAACTTAACGAAATAATTTTTAAGAGTGCCGGTTCGGCACAATATAATATGAAAAGAATTAATTTCTTA
>USIX01000234.1 GCA_900554895.1 uncultured Megamonas sp.
TTGCCGGCTTCATTGGCAATAACACAGAACGGTTTGCCGTCCTGGCGTTCTTCAATGACACTGTCCACACTGCGGTTCGTAATTGAAGCCACCAGTTCCGCCGGATTATTGTACGAACCGGCCGCAAAAGCACTTACGGCTATAGCTACAATAAGTAAAGTCAGCATTGTAATTTTCTTCAACATGATAAGTCAGCTCCTTTTATTAATTATTGCGTTATCTTTTCTTATCTTGATTTTATTCTAACAGTAAATTTTGTCAAAACTGTGTCTTTTTTCGTCCAAAATTAAGGCAGTTTGAATTTAAATTCAGCACCCTTGCCAGCATGATTTGCCGCTGTCAGTTCAATATTGTGCCGCATGGCAATCTGTTTGGCAATAGCCAGCCCCAATCCTGTACCCGTTTTATTTTTTTCTCCCTTTGTTTTATAAAAACGTTCAAATATATGTGCCAAATCCTTTTCATTTATACCGATACCATAGTCACGGATAACAATATCTTCATTGGTAGCAATGACTTCCACTTTTCCTCCTGCATGGGAAAATTTAACGGCATTGTCAAGTATTATTAAAAACATCTGTCTTAACCTGCCGTAATCGCCTTCCAGCGGCAAATTTCCGGATTTCTGACAAAAATCTATTTCTACATTTTTATTTTTAGCAATCTGACGGGCACTCCGCATTACATCCGATAAAACGTCATTTAATAACAGCGGCTGCTTCTCTATGGCAAAATCAGGATTTTGCAGGCGGGATAAATCCAGCAGGTCCCCCACAAGCCGTTGCAGAAATTTTGCTTCACTGAGCATCTGCTGATGATACTGCTCCACTTTTTCCGGTTCGGTTACGACTTTATCGCAAAGAGCTTCCAATGAGCCGCGTATCACCGTAACAGGCGTTCGGAGCTCATGCGAAATATTGGAAATAAAATCCTTGCGCATCTGTTCCAGTTTTAAACTTTCCTGACTGGCTTCATCCAAACGTGCCGCCAGTAAATCCAGCACATTTGCCAGCTCACCGATTTCATCATTCTGCATGACATTGCACTGCGTTTTATATTCCCCCTGTGCCAATTTCAGCGCTACCTGCTTCATTTTATTAAGCGGTTTCGTAAAAATATACACCAGCCCGAGCGATAAAACAAATACAACCGCAAGTGCCAGCCCGATACTTATACTTAAAATAACCAGTCCCTGCCGCACAGCCTCTTCCATGCCGGAAACGGGTGAATGCAGCAGCACCGCACCGATGACTTTGCCTGTATCGTCTTTTATCGGCACGCCCGCCGTCAGTGTAAGCTGCGACAAAACATCGCTGAAACCCTCACTGAATACTGTCTTATCAGCGAAAACCTCATTAATCACTTCACTGGCATTAGGCGGTAAATCGGCGAATTTATATTGATAATTCATCCTATTTTGCATATTATGACGCATAAAATGGCGCGTATGAGGCATAATTAAATTCATATTTTCATCAACAATCCAAATTCCCATATCCATACTGTCGCAAATAAGCGGTATTCCCATCATTGCACCTCTGTGCATACCATGCGTCAAATTCGTTGATAATATATCCGCCATTGTCTGAGCATATTTTTGCAGCTGTATCTTGTGAATTTCCACTGTGTAATCTTTAAACAGAATAAAAAATACACTGCTGATGATAAGTGAAAAAATAACGAGTGCCAAAACAAAATTAACAGCCAGCTTTAAAGCGATTTTACTTTTAAACATCACGCTTTAACCTCAAATTTATATCCTACACCCCAGATGGTTTTTATTTCCCAGCTGTCATGTACAAAATTATCCAATTTAGCGCGCAGACGTTTTATATGACTGTCCACCGTTCGGCTGTCACCGAAATAATCATAGCCCCACAGTTTATTTAAAAGATTATCACGGGAAAATACCCTGTCCTTATTTGTCGCCAAAGTCCACAAAATTTCAATTTCTTTTTTCGTAAGCGGCAGTATTTTATCATCAACTGAAGCTGTATAATCGTCTAAATTTATTTTTAGATTATCGTATGCAAAAATCTGCTGGTTTGTTTCATAACCTTTTATGCGCCGCATTATCGCCTTAATACGCGCCATAACTTCACCCGGCGAAAAAGGCTTTACAATATAGTCATCCGCACCGATTTCCAGACCCATGATTTTTTCAAAATCCTCACCGCGCGCTGTAATCATGATTATCGGTACATTGGAAATTTTACGTATCTGTCTGCATACTGAAAAACCGTCTATTTTCGGCATCATCACGTCCAGCAGTAAAATATCCGGCTGCTCTTCATTGAACGTATCCAATGCCGTTTCTCCATCCGTTGCCACCAGCGGCAGATACCCTTCTTTTTTGGCGTATTCTGCCAGAATTGAAGTAATCTGTTCGTTATCATCTACGATTAAAACCTTTATCATAAAAATCCGCTGCTACTAAAAACATAGACAAAAGTGTTTATGTCTTAGAAAATTCCTTGTTCATTGTGCTCGCTCTCGCCGTCCCAAAGGGCAAGCTACTAGCGTTTATATAGCACTCCAAAGGCGTAAATTCCCGACTA
>USIX01000235.1 GCA_900554895.1 uncultured Megamonas sp.
GAGATATATTATTCATTCCTTCTGTTGCGTTCGATAATCCATATAAGGTAGATGTTCCTCCTACAACAGCTGCACTAAAAAATACAATAGGAGCAGCTGTACCCGCAATTGCTAAGATTTTTTTTTAATCTTCGATGAATATCTGTGTATTCTCCTCAATTGTAACCCCTTGTTGTTTTTTCTTCTGTTTTTTAAAAAACATATCCACCCTAATAAATCAAGTCTCTTTCCTTTAAAATCAAGGATTTTTAAAATTTCTATCTCATCTAACAGTATTCTTCCGCTATCTACGGCAACATCTTAAAAATTACGGTCTTATATGAAAATTTATTACTATTATGAATTCTTACTCTATTTTACCTACCAATTCAGTAATTAATTCAATATGTACTTTTATATTTACTTTCTCTAAACAGTTAGCTTCTTTTTTTCCTCCTAATGGCAATAATGGAACAAATCCAAAGCACTCGTTGTTTTGCAATTTACCATATAATTTTATCGCATCTTCATACAAAGGGATGTCAAAATTTATTTTTTTAAAGCTATCATCTTCCAAAAAACGTATAAATAATGAAATTTTTTTTCCTATAATAGCACTTTCTTTTTCTTTATATTTTATAATACCAATATAGCCATCTTTTTTGTAAACAATAACATCACCGAAAGCCGTAATCATAAATGGTAAAGAGTTTTCCGCATCAAAGTAGGTATCTTTTATTACTTCTTGATATTCAAATGGATTTATAAAGCGAAAATATCCATTTAAAAAATCTCCACTGCCATAATTACATAAAATGTCACTAAGTTCTTTTGGAAATATTTTTTTAATTTTTTCTTCTGTTATATTATCAAATTTATAATTTTCTTTAAAATCACTAAAAATAGACATATACTCATTCCCCTTTCTTTATATATGTTAATTTTATATTTAGTTTTATACTTTCCCATTCGTTTTCAGGTATTTTATTAGCAAAACTCATGATTTGTTTTTCTAAGTCATCTATACGGTAACGCCATTGAGCACCTAATGATGAATTTACATTTTTGTCTCCTAATCCAGTTAAATTCATAGAATTTCCACCAGCAATCTGATCCGGATTATGTAATACTGCCTTTGACTTTATCCATTCATCAGCTACTTTAACAGCATCATCATAACTCATTCCATTTTCAAACAATTCTTCTATTTTGTCTTGTTTAAATTTATCTCTTAATTCTTTTTGAAACTGATTAGCTTTCTTATTTCTTCCTGCAACATTATATTTTTTTCTGTTTTCAACGAACTCAGCAATTGTTAAACTATTTAACCCTTTTTCCTGATTTTCTAATTGTCTAGCAAATTCTTTTTCATCAAATTTCGACTTATAATTGAAAACAGTATTTATTTCTGGCATTTCAACTTTACTAACTTCAGAAATAGGATAGATTGATTCTGATTCGAGTCTATATCTATAATTATCCAAATCTGTCTTTCTCGCCACATCTCCAATTTCCGATACCGAACTATTCACTGGATTTCTTGATAGAACTCCTTCTACCACATTGCTTCCCAACATTGCCAATATACGGCTGTCTGTACTTTGGTAGATTACATCATAAGTCTTATCTTCTGCTATATTACCAATCAATATCCTTCCACCATCTACGGCGATAGCTTTAAATTTTGTAGCACCTGTTGCTCCTTTTAAGATGCCACTCATCGGTAATGCCATTGCTGAGATCATAGTACTGGCGTTTCCTATATTATAATATAATTCCGGATTTCCTGCAAACAGTGTATCACGGATAGGATTTTCTGCCATTGTAAATCCATCCCCGGAAAAGCCAAGAGATATATTATTCATTCCTTCTGTTGCGTTCGATAATCCATATAAGGTAGATGTCCCTCCCACAACAGTTGCACTAAAAAACACAATAGGAGCAGCCGTACCCGCAGTTGCTAAGATTAATGCTGTTCCCACTGTTACGGATACAATTCCTGCAAGAAACTGTTTGAATCCTTCCACCTTCCTATCATCAGCAAGTTTGTCGTTCATTTTATCTTCAAACTTTTTTATTGCATCTTCGTACTGAGCCATGTTCTTGGCTACATAATTTCCACTTGCTTCATAGCCCGTCTGTAGCCTTTGGTATGCCGGCAACATTGCAATAGAACCAGCCTGATAATTGGTTACTGATATAGCAGGACTTCCTGTTCTTGCTATCAAAATAGACCTTATAGACTCTATCATCGAGTCCATATTCTGTGTGTCGTTTTGATGCGTTTCCTCATAATCACCAATGTCACTATTTAAAGTTTTAACACGACTTTCCATCAGCTGATAAGAAAGTACTAAAGATAAACCTGAAGGCTGTACAACTGAAACAATATCACTAACATTGGAAATAACACTATTGATTTCTTCTCGTAAATTTTCAAAGTCCGCCCTTCCATTCTCCAATACTTGCTGTTGCTCTTCTAGTATTATTTTTTATACAGTTAAATCACCATTTATTATGCATT
>USIX01000236.1 GCA_900554895.1 uncultured Megamonas sp.
TCATAATATTTGGAAATTCGTATTCGTCCCACACGATTGATAATTATATATTTGGCAACATTATCTTTATATACTTTAAGCGTTTTATTCGGTAAACCGCCGTATAACGAACTTTGACGAAACGTATAAAAGTTGGCCGTATCAAAAAAATTTATCCGTACTCCGTTTTGCAGATAATAGATTTCACTTTTTTTCCCTGCTCATTCTGAATAATATATTTATCCTTATAAATATTACAAAACGGATGAAAATCACTGTTTTTCAGATAATGATAGTTTCTTGAACGCTCCTGCATCTGCATTAAACAGCCGGCAAGACGTACAGCTTCACTATCCACTTGATACTGCACGGCTGATAAATCCCGAAAATACGCACAGCCGCAAAATAAAATTAAAACATACATCGCCAATAAAAGTTCTGCATACCACATCATACTGTCATCATCTGCCAAAAGTTCAATACTGCCTCATTTTCAAACAAACTTATCAGAGAACCTGTAACCAAAAACGGAGCAAAAGCGATTTTGTCAACAGTTTTTCCATGTTCAAACAACAAATAAAAAGCTGCAAATATCCCGCCTGCAATAAAAGCCAGATATAATGCCACGACAACCTGCGGATATCCCAGCCAGATACTCAAAACGAAAATCAGCTTTACATCACCGCCGCCGATTAAGTTTTCTACGCTGTAATACAATACCGTAAAAATTATTATGACGATACCCGTACTTATCAGTAGACTGCTGATATCCGCCGCCGATAAAAATTGTTTAATAACTGACAGCACTAACAATACCGCTAATACTTTATTGCTGATAATCATTTTTCTCATATCCGTAACGGCAATATAAATAAGCAGTATTATACAGATGAAATCAATCATTCCAATCAAATCATTCATTGCTACCGGTCGTTTTCTTTCTGCCAAAATCAGCTCGTGTCTTTCCCATAAACGATGCGTTCTGCTTATCAGCAGTCAGTGTATATTCTTCATCGCCGCTGCCATTTGTCAGTACGCCGTCTATATAAATATCGCCGCTCGGCGCTTCAATATTATCTATATCAATATACTCGTCCAAATCGGATAAATCATTCGGCAGTTTTCCGTTTTGTAAACGGTACATGGCTATTGCCGTATCAAGGGACTGCAAATCGGCCTGTACTCTCGTCGTATTCGTCAGTGCCAGTGATTCATTGAATTTAGGAATTGCTACCGCCGTTAAAATAGCAATAATCGCTACAACAATCATCATCTCAATTAAAGTAAAACCGCTTTCGTCTTTTATTATACTGCGCATAATTATCTGCCTCCATTCAAAGACCTATACTGCTGCTTATTTCAAATAACGGCAGAACTATAGCCATAACAAATATACCGACAATAAGCCCTACCACAATCATCAGTACCGGTTCCAAAAGTTTCATAAACTCACTAACAAAATTATCCGTCTCACGACTTAAAAACAAATTGCTGTAATGCAATGTCTGTAGCAACATACCTGTCTGTTCTCCCACATTGACTAATTCAGCAAAAATTGTATTCTTTAATCCAGCATTGCAAAATGCCGTATACAGCGAAAAACCCTGTCTTAAACCTGACTGCACCGATTGCAATATCTTTCGCCAATAAGCATTATTAACTCCCGCCATTATAATTGCCATACTTTCATCAATATCTATACCGCTGCCTATTAAAAATTCCAGTTGTCTGTTTATCCGTCCCAAATATAAATTTTGTAAAAAATCACCGATAAAAGGCACTTGCAAAATATATTTATAGAATTTGCACTGTATACTGTCTTTCTGCCAGACTCTATACAAAATAACCGCTACCATTATCCCTGTCAGCAAAATAACCATATAATTATCCTTTACAAATAGACCGGCGGAAAAAATCACCTGCGTTATCAACGGTAAAGTTACATTCATACGTTGAAAAATATCAGCAAAAGTCGGCAATACAAATAAAATCATTATATTTACAATAACGAACAATAGTAACATTAAACATACCGGATAAATACAAATTTGTTTAAGTTTCTGTTTCTGTTCATAAATTTTTTCCAGAAAATCAGCCGATTGATTTAAAGCCGTCGAAAGCATCCCTGTATTTTCCGCTACATTTAAAGAATTAACCAGTTCAAGAGGAATGTATTCCGTTTTATTCCGCCAGATTTCAGTTAAAGACGAACCTTCTTTCAACTTTATAGTCGTTTCTAACAGAAATTTCTGCAAATATTTATTTTGCGTATTACGCTCCAAAACAGTCAATGCCTCTACTATGCCTATACCTGCCTGCAGCATTATTGCCAACTGGCGGCAGAGAAGAATTATCTGTGCACTTTCCAGTCTTCCATGCTGTATTTTATACCGCAATTTTTGCTTTAAACTGACGAAATCACGATGATTTATGCTGATAATCAGATATTGCTGCTGCTTTAAATACGAAACAACATCCGTCTTGCTTTCTGCTTTGAAACAGCCTTTCAACAGATTGCCTGTA
>USIX01000237.1 GCA_900554895.1 uncultured Megamonas sp.
GCTGGCTTTACAATAAATATCTTGAGACTAATAAGAAGCTGTACAAAATGCATCAACGTGGATTATTAGATAAAAATCAATCGTATTTTATGACAGCGAATGATTTTGACAAATATGTGAATAATAAATTGAAAAAGCAGGAAAAATACAGCTGGATTAATAAATGCGGCTCCAAGGCCCGTAAAAAAATCCTGATGAATGCTGAGAATGCATTTAAAAATTATTTTGCGGGCAATACTGCTTTTCCCAAGTTTAAAAAGAAAAATGATGAAGATGTAAAACTGTATTTTCCTAAAAATAATGCAGGCGATTGGATAGTAGAAAGACATAGGATAAAAGTTCCTACATTAAAATATGTAAGGTTTAAAGAATACGGTTATTTGCCGACAGATGCCAAAGTAATAAACGGTACCATATCGCAAAATGCCGGCAGATTTTATGTATCGATTACTGTGGAAAAAGAAACTGCCAAATATAAAGCAGATATTAATTTCGTAGCTTTAAATATAAAAATATCAGAAACAGATGTATATAGCTTAAATAAAAAATTGAGTCTGCAAAAAAGAAAACTTAAAAAGAAAACGGGTATTAAAAATAAACAGAAACAGCAGCAGAAAATAAAGAAACTGGAACAGAAAATTCGTTTTATAAAAGAAGATTATCTGAATAAACAGATAGCAAAGATTATAAGTTTAAAACCGCAGTATTTGATGATGGAAAACTTAAACATAAATAGTTTAACGGCAGATAATAAAATGAAAAGACTGATGATTAAACAAAAATATTATGATTTAAAAAACAGACTGCTCATTAAGTGCAGTAAATATAACATAGAGTTGAAACAAACAAATGTATTAGAAGATAAAAAAGAAAATACAATATCAATAAATGTAATTTAAAAAATACCGATGGCTAGTCGGAAATTTACGCCTTAGGAGTAGAAATACATTGAATAAGGAAAAATCTTAATATGAATTAATTCATATTTTAAGTAGCAGAAGAAAATTTTTGTCAATAAAAAAATAGGCAGGTGATTTAATGGATAGGGCTTTTACAAAAGAACAAATTTCAAAACTGGATTTAGTCTCGCATTATATTATTCCTATAATTATGGGAATAGGTGATTATGTAGCTATTATTTTGGCTGAAAAAATTGTCTGGGGAATAACGAAATTTATTTTAGGTGATAAATTCAATTTAATAATTCCTAATAGTTATTTTTACTTTTGGATACCTGCCGTATTTATTTTCTTTTTATTTTTTACTAGAGCCCATAAACGAATGATACCGTTTTTTGAAGTAGTGAAAAATACACTGTGCGGTATTTTTTATGCTACAGTGGCAGCCGTATTTATTCTGTATTTAATTCACAGTCTAAATAATTTATCCCGTTTATTTGTTGTACTGCTGTTTTTGATGTCGTTTATTATGGTCTGTATTGTACAGCAGTTGTTGATAGCAATATGTAACAGATTGAATATATTGAAAGAACCAGTGCTTTTTATTGGAGCCAATGTGGCAACGCAGAAAATTATTTATCACTTAAAGCATAACAACTGCTTTGGCATAAAGGTAGTAGACATCATAAGCGGTAAATTTTCCGATAACTATGACCAGGACATCGGAAAAACAAAAGACATTATAAAAAAAACAAATGTAAAAACAATAATAATTTCCTCTATTCATATGAATAAAATGTCAAAGATAGTAACAGATATTCAGCCACTTGTTAAAAATATTATATTTACACCTAATTTAGTGGATATACCGATAGCCAATCTTTCTATCAATAAACTGCCGATAGAAAATATAGCTTTATTAACGGTAAAAAATAATCTGGCACTTAGACGAAACAGGATTATTAAATATGTTTTTGACATGGTATTAACAATTATAGGTACTGTTTGCATATCACCGATACTACTTTGTATTGCCTTATGGATTTATAAAGACTCGCCTGGTCCTGTTATTTTTAAACATATGCGGGTTGGTAAAGACGGAAAAGAGTTTCCATGCTATAAATTCCGTTCCATGTGTGTGGATGCTAAGGAAAAACTGGAGGAACTTTTAAAAAACGACCCGCAGGCAAGAGAAGAGTGGGACAGAGATTTTAAACTAAAGCATGATCCGCGAATTACTAAATCGGGAGCCTTCCTCCGAAAAACAAGTCTTGATGAATTGCCGCAGATATTCAATGTACTGAAAGGCGAGATGAGTCTTGTCGGGCCGCGACCGATAATTAAGGAAGAAATGAAGCGGTATGGAAGTCACATTGATGATTATTTAATGGTAAAGCCGGGAATTGCCGGTATCTGGCAGTGTAGTGGCAGAAGTGATACTACATATCAGGAAAGAGTACAGATGGACAGCTGGTATGTAAGAAACTGGTCAATCTGGCTGGATATTATGATACTGTGGCAGACATTAAAAGCTGTATTTGCTAAAAAAGGAGCGTATTAAATAGTGAAAATCGTAATACTTGCCGGGGGAGGC
>USIX01000238.1 GCA_900554895.1 uncultured Megamonas sp.
GATAAACTGGAACTTGTTCACAAACACAAATACACAGTGGGTCTCGCCGCTTATGTTCAGGACGGTTTCATGACACTGGCAGGAATTGATAAAGCCTGTGAAATTCTAAGTAAATTTCAGGCATTTTTAACATCCTTCAATATAAAAAATGTATCGGCTTTTACTACAGCGGCTCTGCGAAATGCTAAAAACAGCGAAACTGCAGTAAATGAAATCAAAAAACGCACCGGCATCGACCTGCATATTATCTCCGGTGACGAAGAAGCAACCTACGATTTCATTGCAGCAACGCATGACCTTGATTATGATGAAGGATTTATTGTCGATATCGGCGGTGCCAGTACAGAATTAATCCGTTTTGCCAGCGGTAAAATTCTGCACAAAATCAGTCTGCCTATCGGCTCATTATCTCTTCATACCAAATACTGCACCGATTTTCTGCCGAGTGAAACGGAAATCGTTAAAATGGCTACAGAAGCCCGAAACATCATTAACACGGCAAATGAATTTAAAAATATCTCCCATGCGGAAATCTGCGGTATCGGCGGTACCTGCAAAGGTGCACGCCTGCTTTACAATGAAATGTATCATCAGCCGGATACGAACGATGCTGTTCCTGCCGACAAAATTCCGGAAATAATATCTCACTTTACACGCGGCCATGAATTTTCCGACGAGGATATCACCATTTTGCTCAAAAGCGTACCTGACCGCCTGCATACGATTATCCCTGGTCTTGTAATAGCTAACGAACTTGCCAAAATCGTGAATGCCCACAGCATAACCTATAAAGATGCCGGTATGCGCGAAGGATTTCTGTACACTCATGTAATCAAAAACTGATTATAATAAAAGCCGTCTGACTATTCATGTCCAGGCGGCTTTTACTGCTCTAAAAGCCGTATTTCGTGGACTTTTTCGGCTAAAAATGATAAAATATATTAGTTAAGAACATTTAATTTTAATAGTATTTCGGTCATATTTTGACCGTAGATTGAAAATTGAGGTGAGAATGTGACACAAGATATTTCTGCAGGAAAAGTCCTTCCTGTAAATCTTGAAGATGAAATGAAAAATTCGTATATCGATTATGCCATGAGTGTAATCGTTATGCGTGCACTGCCTGATGTTCGAGACGGTTTAAAACCGGTTCACCGCCGTATTCTGTATGCCATGCAGGAAGCCGGCATGGGTTCTAACAAGCCGTATAAAAAATCCGCTCGTATCGTCGGGGAAGTATTAGGTAAATACCATCCGCATGGAGACATCTCCGTTTATGACGCTATTGTGCGCATGGCACAGGATTTTTCCTGCCGCTACGTACTGGCTGACGGACACGGCAACTTCGGTTCCATTGACGGCGACTCCGCCGCTGCAATGCGTTATACAGAAGTCCGCATGTCCAAAATAGCTGAACTTATGCTCCAGGATATCGATAAACAGACTGTAGATTTCGCACCGAACTATGATGAATCATTGAAAGAACCGACCGTTTTACCGTCTAAAATTCCGAACCTTTTAGTGAACGGTTCCTCCGGTATTGCAGTCGGCATGGCAACCAATATTCCGCCGCATAATTTAACAGAAGTAATTGACGGTGTATTACAGATGATTGACAATCCCGATATTACTATCGAAGAATTAATGCAGACTATAAAAGGTCCCGATTTTCCGACAGGAGCTATGATTATGGGACGCGACGGCATCATTTCCGCTTACAAAACGGGACGCGGAGCCGTAAAAATGCGTGCCTGCACACAGATAAGCACTCTGCCGAACGGCAAACCGCGCATTACCATCACCGAACTGCCGTATCAGGTAAATAAAGCTCGTCTGGTTGAACGAATTGCCGAACTTGTACGCGACAAGACAATCGACGGCATCACCGACCTCAACGATGAATCGGACCGCAACGGCATGAGCATTGTCATCGACCTGCGCCGCGACGCTAATGCCGAAGTAATTTTAAATCAGCTCTATCAGCATACGCAACTTCAGGAAACTTTCGGCGTAATCATGCTTGCTCTCGTAAACGGGCGTCCGCGCATTTTAAATTTAAAACAGGTACTGCACTATTACATCAAGCATCAGGAAGATGTAATTCGCCGCCGTACTCAGTATGAACTCACGAAAGCTCAGGCCCGCGCTCATATTCTGGAAGGTCTTACCATCGCCCTTGACCATCTCGACCCTATTATCGAAACTATTCGCAAATCGGCCAACGGTGAAGCTGCCAAAGAAGTTTTAATGAACGATTATACACTCACAGAAAAACAGGCACAGGCTATTTTGGATTTGCGCCTGCAGCGCCTGACAGGACTTGAACGCGAAAAAATCGAAACAGAATATCTTGAAGTTCTCGATTATATCAGCAATCTAAATGAAATTCTGGCTGATGAACATAAAATCTTAAATATTGTTAAAGAGGAATTATCCGCCGTTAAAGCCAAGTTCGGT
>USIX01000239.1 GCA_900554895.1 uncultured Megamonas sp.
CGGCATTTTTCGCAGCCGCGGATTTCCACTGTATATTCTTTGAGTTTTGCAGACAGTACAGGCAAAAACTTATCAGCAATACTTTGGTGAATTAAAACCGTTTCCACTGCATTGCATACAGCAGGACGGGTCGTTTTGGCATTGATGATGATTTTTGTCGCCATGTCCGTATTTGCCTTGTCGTCAACATAGATATGACAGATACCGACACCCGTTTCGATGACGGGAACGGAGCTGTTTTCCACGACACGTTTGATAAGTCCGGCTCCGCCGCGCGGAATGATGACATCAATGTATTTGTTCAGACGCATCATTACATCAACGGCACTGTGGTCGGTGATACTTACAAATTGGACGGCTCCTTCCGGAATGCCGGCACTGTAAGCTGCATCAGCCAGAATGGAAGACAGAATTTTATTGGAAGTGATTGCTTCCGAACCGCCGCGTAAAATAACGGCATTACCCGATTTCAGGCAAAGACCTATAGCATCAGCTGTTACGTTCGGACGGGCTTCGTAAACAATGCCGATTAATCCTAAGGGAACGCGGATACAGCGAATATCAAGACCGTTTGGGCGGCGACGCGACATAATACCGTTGCCTACAGGGTCGTTTAGACCGGCAATCTGACGCAGACCGTCCGCCATTTGACTGATACGTTCCGTCGTAAGCAGCAGTCTGTCCAAAATAGCTGCAGACAAACCTTTTTGGCGGCCGTTTTCCATATCTATCGTATTTGCTTTTAGAATTGTAGGTGTTTTAGTTTCAAGTGCGTGAGCCATAGCATACAGAGCTTTGTTTTTTTCGGCCGAAGATAACAGAGCCAGTTTTTTGGCAGCCTGTTTAGCAGCTGCAGCCTGTTCTACAATAGTGGTTTTTATATCCAAATCCATGAAAATCACCTTCATTAATAAAATTAAATCATGATAACCATATTATCGCGATGGACGATTTCTTGAGAAAGAGGGTAATCGGTATTTTTAAGTAATGATTTAAATTCATTCGTATGACGACCCTGTATTTTCTGTAGGGCTTTAACATCGTAATTTACGCTACCGCGGGCGATTTCGCTTCCGTCTTCCGTAATAATGCGTACAGTATTGCCGATTGAAAAATCTCCGCTGACGGATTTTATACCGACGGCCAGAAGACTGGAACCGGCAAGTACAGCCTGTTTGCATCCTTCGTCGACAATAATGTCTCCACATATCGGTTTGCCGAAGGCCAGCCATGATTTACGCCGTTTAAGATGAATTTCCTTTGCCGGAAAAATCGTTCCCAAAAGTTCACCGGATAAAAGGCGGCGCAAAATGTTGCGTTCGGAGCCGGAAGCTATTACCATTGTTGTACCGGAATTTACGGCAATTTTTGCTGCCTTGATTTTTGTGCTCATACCGCCCGTACCCATGGACGAGCCTGCTCCGCCCGCCATTTTTTCGATTTCCGGCGTAATGTGCGTTACTTCGTGCAACAGCTGTGCATTTTTATCTTTAGCAGGATTAGCAGTGTAAAGTCCGTCGATATCGGATAGGATGATGAGCGTATCAGCATCGACAAGTGTCGCTACCGTAGCGGACAGGGTGTCGTTGTCGCCGATTTTTAATTCATCAACGGCTACAGCGTCATTTTCATTGATAATAGGTATAACACCCATATCCAAAAGTGTCAACAGTGCGTTGCGGGAATTGATGAACTGGGAATATTGGCGGGAATTTTCTTTCGTTAAAAGAACCTGTGCCACTGTCTGTCCGTATTCAGCGAACAGTTTTTCGTAAAGATGCATTAAAATTCCCTGCCCTACAGCGGCAAGAGCCTGCTTTTCTGGAATGGTTTTCGGCCGCTGCGTTTTCTTCAGGCGTTCAATACCTGCTCCGACAGCACCGGAAGATACGAGGATAATTTCTCGTCCTTGATTGGAAAGGTCGGATAATTCCCGTACGAGAAGCTCGATTTTTTCAATATTCAGTTTGCCTGTAGCATAATTTAAAGTGCTGGTACCGACTTTGACGATTATGCGTTTTGCCTGTTGTAATTGTTCGCGGGAGGACATATTTATTCCTCATTTCTTTATTATTATTTACCTGTCATGCCGACTGATTTTTTCAAGCAGTATAATACTTTATTTCATGTGGTTAAGTGATAATCCCGAATGAATATAAAGTATTATACTGTTGGTGTTGGCTTGATATCCTGCCGGCATAACGGATTATTATTTCGGAAATTCGATTTTCGGTTTTTTGAAATTGCGGCGCCATAAAAGACCGTTACGGCCGATAATCTGAACGATATCGCAGTTAGTGCGTTCCGCCAGTGTGTATACAGCCATTTCTACGTCTTCAGGACAGTTTTGCAGTACGCGGACTTTAATCAGTTCCCGTTTTTCTACCGCTTCATCGGCACTGTTCACTACGGAAGGGGTGATACCGTCTTTGCCGATCGGTACAAC
>USIX01000240.1 GCA_900554895.1 uncultured Megamonas sp.
AGAGGCCGAAAGTACTTGCATGGAGACGTGCTGGGAGGATAGGAAGTTGCCGGTTGTTGAAGAAGGTACTGATAAATCAGTACCTTTTTTCTATAAATTTATATTACAATTTGATAAATATATGACATTAGTCAATTATGCTGAGATTTAAGCTATAAATTCTGTTGGATAAAACAGAGTTTATAGCTTTTTTTATATTAATTTTAGGAGGATTTAAAATGAATTTAGGTTGGATGAAAATTATTTTGGCTGTAATCTGTGAATTAGTATGGGTAACAGGACTTAAGTATGCAAGTATACCTTGGGAATGGGGATTGGTTGCAATAGCTTTATGCGCTGGCACTTACTTTTTAATTACGGCGGCAAATACGCTACCTGTGGGAACAGCATATGCTGTTTTCGTAGGGCTGGGTTCATTAGGAACGGTTCTGGTGGAACTTTTGGTTTTTGATGTTGTGCCCGGTTTTACACAGATAATATTTATCGTCATTTTGATTTCAGGCGTTATCGGTCTTAAGTTATTGAATGAATAGGAGTTTTGATAATGGAATGGATATATGTTATTATTGCCGGTTTTTGTGAAGTTTGTTTTGTTTATTATATGAATTTATGGCAGTTTAAGAAGAAGAAAACTATTATCGTAAAGATGTGGTTGGCTTTTGTTATGAGTTTATTTTTACTGCATTTGGCAATGCGTATTTTGCCGATGAGCGTTACGTATGCTGTTTGGACGGGAATGGGAGCAGTAGGCGGTGTGGCGGTAAGCATCATAAGATTTGGAGAGAGCGCCAGCCGAAAACGTCTGTTTTGTATTGCGATGATTATTTTAGCTGTTGTAGGTTTGAAGCTGACAGCCTGACAAATAAAGGATTTAGAAAATTTTTTTAGAAATGGAAGAAAAATAATAATATAATTGTTAAGGCAGTATAATTTTTATATAATTGGTAGTAAATAATTAAAAAAAAGGGATGTATTCAGTTATGAAAAATATAAAGAAAAATGAGGCATATCTCCATGCAAAGTCCTGATTGCGGCATCTGCATGGAGTAATCGCCGCACAGGCTTTGCGACTTGATTAATTTATCAAGAAGGGGCCTGAAGATGAAATATATTAATGCTAAAAAGATTTTGCCGCAAAAACTGATAGAAGAATTATATTCAGGGCGGATATGTATATATTCCCGTATCAGCCGAAAAACGGAAAAGTTGGGGCGAAAATACGGGATATCGCCGGGAGCTTTCGAAGCGTAACCAAAAAATACGGCAGGAATATAAAAGTGGCAGTTCTTTGGAGGTTTTGGCGGACAGATATTTTCTTTCAGTATCGGCTGTAAGGAAGATAATATACAAAAAATAGTTCTGTATTATATGGTGTATGGAAAATATGCGGCAGGCATAATATCATGAAAGAAAAAGATTGTAGGTGATTTTATGCAGCCGGAGAAGATTTATCCGCGCAAAGACGATAAGTCGACGGTTTATTTGAAAAATGTAATTACAGACCCTGAAATTATCGTTGGAGATTTCACGATTTATAATGATTTTGTGCATGACCCGCGTGATTTTGAAAAGAATAATGTACTGTATCATTATCCTGTAAATCACGAAAAACTCGTAATCGGCAAATTCTGTTCGATTGCATGCGGTGTTAAATTTTTGTTCAACAGTGCCAATCATACATTGAAATCATTTTCCACGTATCCTTTTGCTCTCATGTATGACGAGTGGAATGTGGATAAGAAAGATGTGTCGAAAAGCTGGGATAATAAAGGCGATATTATTATCGGCAATGATGCATGGATTGGTTATAATGCGATTATTATGGCGGGAGTGAAAATCGGCGACGGAGCAATTGTCGCAACAGGTGCTGTCGTAGTGAAAGATGTTGCGCCGTATACGATTGTAGGCGGAGTTCCGGCAAGAATGATACGCAGGCGTTTTTCTGATAAAACAATTGCAAAATTGCAGGATTTGCAATGGTGGAATTGGTCGACAGATGAAATCAGAAAAAACATTAAAGCCATACAGACAGGAAAAATAGAAGATATATAAAAGAAAAGACAGCTATTTTATTATAGCTGTCTTCTAATAATTATTCGGGGAACAATTCTTCCAGGGCGACTAATACACCGTCATTTTTATTGGAAGGGCAGGTGTATTTGGTGGCCTTTACTTTATTTTATTTAAAAGAAAAACTTCTATTTGTAGAGCTGTTCATTTTTCTTTAAAGCTCAGAGAAAAACAAGAAAACTGATTTAAAGAGAGTGCCGGTTCGGCACAATATAATATGAAAAGAAATATTTTTTTATATATTCTTATATTGCGCCGGGCAACTCTTCTTTGATGGCACAAAGAAAAGTTGCCGAAAAAGAAATGCCTTGGGCTAGTGTACCACTAGAGATTTTCACTTTAAAAAGAAAAATTTTTATCTGTAACGTCCAAAAA
>USIX01000241.1 GCA_900554895.1 uncultured Megamonas sp.
AAAGGTTTTTTCTTTTTGGTTCATTTTTCTTTTGACCTTTCAAAAGAAAAATGAACAGTAAATAGAAATTTATCTTTTCCATTCATAAATTACAGCTTCATACGGACGAAATCTTCCTTTTTTCAAGTTGGTGCAGGAGTCCTTATAATTGCTGATAAGAATTTTTCCCGTACCTTCCAAAGAAAATTCTTCATTTTCTCCATAAAAATTGCAGATAACCAGCCATATTGTATCCTTATACGTTCTCGTATACGCATAAATATTTTCATTTTCCGGCAACAATAGTTCATATCTGCCGTAAACCATAATCGGATTTTCTCTGCGCATTCGAATTAATTTCTGATAGCAGTAGAATACGGAGTTTTCGTCCTCCAATGCTTTTTGAACATTAATCTGCAAATAATTCGGATTTACACGGTACCAGGGTTTTCCCTGCGTAAATCCGGCATTTTCACCGTCATTCCACTGCATAGGCGTACGGGCATTATCACGTGCTTTATTTCGCAGTGAATTCAATACACTTTCCTTATCACCGCCGGCGGCAACACGTTCCCTATACATATTAACCGCTTCAATATCAGCAAAATCGTCAATAGTTTTAAATTCAATATTTGTCATACCGATTTCTTCACCCTGATAAATATACGGCGTTCCCTTCATGCCATGCAGCAGTATCGCCAGCATTTTTGCCGACAATACACGATATTCTTTATCATTGCCCCAGCGTGATACAATACGCGGCAAGTCATGATTATTCCAAAACAGACTGTTCCAGCCTTCATCCGCCAGCTTTGTCTGCCATTTAGTAAAAACTCGTTTTAAATCCCTTAAATTAAGCCGTTTTAAATTCCACTTGTCACTGCCATTCTGGTCAAGCATAATATGTTCAAACTGAAATACCATGCTGAGCTCATGCCGCTTTTCAGCAGAAAACAATTTGGCAATATCAGGCGTTGCACCCCAGCATTCTCCTACAGTCAGCAAATCTTTTCCGTTAAGCGTACTTTCATACATCTCCTGAATATATTCATGTAAATTCGGGCCGTTTTCCTTAATTTTCAAATCAGGTTCTTTGCCGATTAAATCGATTACATCCATACGGAACCCGCTTATGCCCAAATCAATCCAGAAATTCATCATTCGCCAGATGTCGCGCCGCATATTCTGATTTTCCCAGTTTAAATCAGGCTGTTTTCTGCTGAAAAAATGCAGATAATACTCACCCGTCTTTTCATCATATTCCCATGCCGAGCCGCCGAAGCACGATTTCAAATCATTCGGCGGCATATTATTGTATCCGCTGCGCCAGATATAATAACTGCGGTATTTATTTTCCTTAGACGATTTAGCTTCGATAAACCACTTATGTTCATCAGAAGTATGATTTACTACCAAATCCATAATGATTTTAATACCGAAACCATTTGCCTCCCTGATTAACGCCTTCATATCGTCCAACGTACCGAAATCCGGTGAAATATCGTAATAATCCGATATATCGTAACCGTTGTCATCATTCGGCGAACAGTATACGGGACTGAGCCAGATTACTTCTACACCGAGTTTTACAAGATACGGCAATTTAGCTCTGATACCATTGATATCACCTATGCCGTCACCGTTGCTGTCATAAAAACTGCGCGGATAAATCTGGTAAACGACCGATTTCTGCCACCATTTATAGTGTTCATTCATTATTATCACCTTAATTCTTTTTTATAATTTTACATCTGTTTTTTGCCAAATCGCAACAGCATATAGTATAATCGGAATACATACGACAATGAAAACGAAAGGAAGTCTTAAAAGTTTTTATGGATATTATCGATTTAAAAACCAACGACCGCTCTAATGATTTAATAAGCGGACTTGTATCCATCTGGGAAAAATCCGTGCGTGCCTCGCATTTTTTTCTGACCGAAAAAGATATTGCCGAAATTCGCCAGCAGGTTGCACCGGCTTTAAAAATGATACCGGTTTTGCTTGTAGCAATAGATGATGATAATATCGTCGGTTTTGCCGGTATTTTCGAGGATAAACTGGAAATGCTCTTTATCGACCCCGTCTATTTTGGTCAGGGAATGGGATATACGTTGATAAACTACTGTTTTAAGCAATATAATATTCAATTCGTTGACGTCAACGAACAAAATCCGCAGGCTTTTAAATTTTATCAAAGACAGGGATTTTCTGTAATTAAGCGTTCACCGCTAGACAGCGACGGTCGACCTTTTCCGATTTTGCATTTACAGAAAAATTAATTTTGCAGCAGCAATTCAGCTGCTGCTTTTTTTATGCCGCTGTATCCCCCAGGGGAGCTTGTATCAATCATATTCACTCATTATACTGAATATATCATTTCTATTTATTGTTTTCTTTAATTTTAAAGAAAACAAATTTAAAGAAAAAATTTTTAAGAGTGCCG
>USIX01000242.1 GCA_900554895.1 uncultured Megamonas sp.
AATTACAAATATAAATATATTATATTACGAATGAAACGGAGATGATGTTATGGATAATAAAAAGAATTTCGGTTCATTGACACAGCGCATGCAGGATTTTCGTGAAGAAGTTCTTGATGAAAAACCTTATATTGATGCTGAGAGAGCAGTTCTGGCAACAAAAGCATATAAAGAAAACTTAAATCAACCGCGAGTGATGGTACGAGCACTCATGCTAAAAAAAATTCTAGAAAATATGACAATTTATATAGAAGACAAATCTCTAATTGCCGGCAATCAGGCAACTAAAAACAAAAATGCGCCGATTTTTCCTGAATATACGATGGAATTCGTAATGAATGAATTAGACCTTTTTGAAAAAAGAGACGGTGATGTCTTTTATATTACAGAAGACACGAAAAAACAGCTCAAAGAATTGGCTCCATTTTGGCAAAACAATAATCTACGCGCAAGAGGCGAAGCTCTCCTTCCAGATGAAGTCAGCGTATTTATGGAAACGGGTGTTTTCGGCATGGAGGGAAAACTGAATGCAGGTGATGCCCATCTGGCCGTCAACTATGAAAAAATTCTGTCGCAGGGACTTCGCGGTTACAGGCAGCGTACAAAAGAACTTAAAGCAGCACTGGATTTAACAGATCCTGACAGCATAGACAAAAACGTATTTTATAAATCAGTTTTAACGGTAATAGACGCAGTACATAATTTTGCACTGCGTTATAGTGCACTTGCCGCTCAAATGGCGGAAAAAGAACCAAACAGTAAACGAAAAGATGAACTGATGGAAATTAGCCGAATTTGCAAAAAAGTTCCGTATGAACCGGCAAGTTCTTTCCATGAAGCCGTACAGTCCGTATGGTTCATTCAATTGATTTTACAGATTGAATCAAATGGTCATTCCTTAAGCTACGGCAGATTTGACCAGTATATGTACCCTTATTACATGAAAGATATAAACGAAGGCAAAATAACAAAAGAAGAAGCACTGGAACTTTTAACTTGTCTTTGGATAAAAACACTCACTATCAATAAAGTGCGTTCGCAGTCACATACATTAAGTTCCGCCGGTTCACCTATGTACCAGAATGTTACTATCGGCGGACAGACGACGGACAAAAAAGACGCTGTCAATGAGTTAAGTTTTATAGTACTTCAATCCGTTGCCCAGACAAAACTTACTCAACCGAATTTGACGGTAAGATATCATGCCAATATAAACAAACATTTCTTTGATGAATGCATAGAAGTCATGAAGCTTGGATTCGGTATGCCGGCTCTTAATAACGACGAAATTATAATCCCTTCCTTTATTAAATGGGGCGTAAAAGAAGAAGATGCTTATAATTACAGCGCTATCGGCTGCGTAGAAACGGCTGTTCCTGGCAAATGGGGTTATCGCTGTACGGGCATGTCATATATTAACTTCCCTCGTGTTCTGCTCTGTGCCATGAACAACGGCGTTGATATGACAAGCAGTAAGCGTTTTACAAAAGGATACGGCTATTTCACAGAAATGGAAACGTATGAAGATTTACTGAAGGCATGGGATAAGACAGTACGTGAAATGACCCGCTATAGTGTAATCGTGGAAAATGCTATTGATAAGGCTTCGGAAAGAGATGTACCAGATATTTTATGCTCTGCGCTTACCGATGATTGTATAGGGCGCGGTAAAACGATTAAAGAAGGTGGCACCGTATACGATTTTATTTCCGGACTTCAAGTGGGTATTGCCAATATGGCAGACTCTCTGGCAGCAGTGAAAAAACTTGTTTACGAAGAAAGGAAAATCACCAGAGAACAGCTTTGGAATGCTATTTTGGATAACTTCCAATCGCCAGAAAACAGGAAAATCCAGGATATGCTTATAAATGAAGCACCAAAATACGGAAACGACAACGATTATGTAGACAATCTTATAGTAGAGGCATATGATTCTTACCTAGATGAAATCAAAAAATATCCAAATACACGTTATCGTAGAGGGCCAATCGGCGGCATCCGTTATGGCGGAACATCCTCCATCAGTGCCAATGTCGGACAAGGAATGGGAACAGTAGCCACCCCAGACGGACGAAACGCATTTGAACCACTAGCGGAAGGATGCAGTCCTGCTCATAATGCGGACAAAAACGGCCCGACAGCCGTATTTAAGTCGGTATCGAAACTTCCGACGGAAAAAATTACGGGCGGTGTACTGCTAAATCAGAAAATGACGCCGCAAATGCTTTCAACAGAAGAAAACAAACAGAAATTAGAAATGCTGATAAGAGCTTTCTTTAACAGATTGCACGGTTACCATGTACAGTACAATATTGTTTCAAGAGAAACACTGCTTGATGCACAATTATGTTTCTTACTCAGCATCAGGCAAAATTATTTTGTATAAATGATAACCTATTATT
>USIX01000243.1 GCA_900554895.1 uncultured Megamonas sp.
GATGGATAACGATTATGTACAAGGAAAATTGTATACAAAAGGCGAATTAATAAAGAGTAGCTATCAGATTTACGCTTTAAACAAAGATGATACGCATAAAATAAACGGTATCGCCATCGATATCACTTTTGCCGGAGGTGCACTGAAAAAAGCCAAAAATAACGGCGGCAATATAAATATCGGCGATTTAAGCGGCAAAACCGTTACCATTGACCCGGGACACGGCGGTTCCGATACGGGAGCAATCGGACCGAGCGGTTATACGGAAAAAGAAGCTACGTTCGCCATCTCCCAAAATCTGGCGGATATCCTGGCAGAAAACGGAGCAAATGTAGTAATGACGCGTAACGACGATACGGACGTATACGGTCCGAACGCTTCGGCAACAAATGAACTGCAGGCTCGCGTCAATGTCGGCAATAACATAAATTCGGACATCTTTGTCAGCATACACTGCAATGCTTTTTCCAGTCCATCCGCCAACGGCACGGAAACCTTCTACTACACCGGCAGTTACAGTGGCAGACAACTCGCCAGTGCCATCCAAAATGAAATGGTAAATACAAGCAGTCTGCGCAACCGCGGCGCTTCAACTGCCAATTTCTATGTTCTGAAGCACTCTTTTATGCCGGCGGTTCTCGTAGAAACGGCATTCATCACTAATTACAATGAAGAAGCCATGCTCAGCGACGCACAGTGGCAGAAACGGTTTGCTGAGGCTATTGCCCGCGGTATCAGCGAATATTTCAACAGCTAATATATTTAGTCATATTTAGGAAGTGAGTCTATATGAAACCAATCAGATGTCTACTAACTATTCTTTCCATCATCATTTTACTCATGGTTGCCGGCTGCGACAATCAAAATACAGCCACCTCCGGTAACAATCCGCAAAAATCGAATGAAACGGCGCAAACAGAAATTGCCGTATCTCAAAATGACGGCAAAACAGCAACCGACACAAAAAAACAGATAGAAGTAACCGTGTATTTCCCAGATGCCAATGCTGAAAAGCTCATTGCCGCCAAAAGACAAATTCCGGATAATGACAGCAAATATACAGAAACGGTGAATGCTCTGATTGCAGGTCCGGCAAGCAAAGCTGAGGGAATCAGCGTCATGCCGAAAGGAGCAAAAGTTTTGCACGTAACGGTAAACAACAATACAGCTACCGTCGATTTTAATAAAGAATTTCAAACCAACTTCACCGGCGGTTCTACGGGAGAAATTATGCTCATCGGGTCAATCGTCGATACTTTAACGGAATTTCCGGAAATAAAAGCGGTTCAGTTCACGCTTGAAGGCCGGCCGCTGGACATTCTTGGCGGTCATTTGGATTTAACCGAACCGATAAGCCGCATGAATGATTTATTGTAAAATATAAACATAATAAATAAGAGGTGTTTTATATGTTGACTACTTTAGAAAACGACGCCATCCGTCTCAGTGTAGACACTCACGGTGCCGAAATCCACAGTCTCGTCCTGAAAGAAACAGGCGATGAATACATTTGGCAGGCTGATGCCAGATACTGGCAGAGACATGCTCCGGTACTGTTCCCGTTTGTAGGCAAACTTAAAAACGGACAATACGAATATGACGGCTCCGTTTACAACATGACGGGACACGGCTTTGCCCGTGATATGGACTTTACTCTGATTGAACAGACGGACAGCAGTTTAACATACGAACTTTCCTATACAGAGGATACATTAAAAAATTATCCTTTCAAATTCAGACTGCAGATAATTTATACCATAGAACATTTTACCGTAAAAGTGGCATGGAAAGTTTACAATCTTGATGACCGCAAGGAAATGTTCTTCTCCATCGGTGCTCATCCTGCCTTCAACTGCCCAATCGGCAATGAAGGAAAATTCGATGAACATGAAATCGAATTTGAGCAGACGGAACAAAGCCCGCTGTCTTCACATCGTTTAAATTCCGCCGGTCTATTCGACGGACGCGTTATCCCTGTAAATCTCGTTTATGGCAAAGTTCTGCGTTTAAATCACAATCTGTTTTTAGAAGACGCACTCGTATTTAAAAATCTGTTTTCTGAAGAAGTGAAATTTAGAAATCCCGCCAATAATCATTTCGTAAAAGTGAATTTCAAAGGTTTTCCGTATCTCGGTATCTGGACGAAACCGTCCAATGCGCCGTTCATCTGTATTGAACCGTGGTACGGTCTTGCCGACAGCACGCAGAAACGCGAAATTTCCGTAAAAGAAGGTATTATTGACCTGCGTGCAAATGAAAAATTTGAAGCTGATTATACAATTACTATCGGCTGATATCAAAGGAGATATTCTAAGTAACTAATTATATAGATAAAAGTGTGTATTAGTGATATAACATGATTAT
>USIX01000244.1 GCA_900554895.1 uncultured Megamonas sp.
GCAGTGATTCTGATTTTCCCATTTTAAAACCGGCTGTTGATTTATTACATCAGTTCAATGTTGAAACAGAAGTAATCGTAGCTTCTGCGCACCGTACCCCTGGCAAAGTCCGTGACCTGGTTTCTTCTGCAGAAGAAAGAGGCGTTGGCGCATTTATCTCTGCCGCTGGTGCTGCTGCACACTTGGGCGGAGTTATTGCATCCTATACCACGTTGCCTGTAATTGGAGTACCGATTAATGCAACGCCGCTCAATGGTATGGATGCTCTTTTAAGTACAGTACAGATGCCATCCGGTATTCCCGTAGCGACTATGGCAATCAATGGTGCTAAAAATGCCGCTATATTTGCTGTGGAAATGTTCGCTATAAGTGATGAAAATTTGAAAAAAGCACTTAAAGAATACCGTGCCAAAATGGTTGAAGAAGTAGAAGCGAAAGCTGCAAAAGTGGCCGCTCAACTGAAATAGATAATATATATAGTAAACGTTAACCTTTTCTTTATAACTTTAAATTTTATATGATGACTTTTGGAGGTCTAAACACAATGGAAAATAAATTATTATATGAAGGCAAAGCAAAAAAAATATTTGCAACTGAAAATCCGGAAGAACTGCTCGTTTATTATAAAGATGATGCTACAGCCGGCAACGGTGCTAAAAAAGGCACAATCGCCGACAAAGGTATTTTGAACAATAAAATCACTAACTTCTTCTTCGGTTTACTGGAAAAAGAAGGCATTAAACATCATCTCATCAAAGTTTTGAACGACCGTGAAATTCTGGTCAAAAAACTTGACATCGTTCCTCTCGAAGTTATCATCCGCAATGTTGCGGCAGGCAGCCTTGCTAAACGTCTCGGTCTTGATGAAGGCGTTAAAATGTCCCGCCCTGTTATTGAATACTGCTACAAATGCGATGACCTCGGCGACCCTATGGTAAACCGTTATCATATTCTCGCTATGGGCTGGGCAACGGAAGACGAACTCAATCAGATTGAAGCTATGTCCTTAAAAATCAATGATATTATGACAAAATATCTGGCAACTAAAAACATCGACCTCATCGACTTTAAACTTGAATTCGGCAGATATCACGGCGAAATTCTGCTCGGTGATGAATTGTCTCCGGACAACTGCCGTTTCTGGGACAGCACAACACATGAAAAACTCGATAAAGACAGATTCCGTCGTGATTTAGGCAACGTTGAAGATGCCTACAAAGAAGTTCTCCACCGTTTAACAGGTGAAGTTTTCAAAGATTAATAGACTGTTTTTTATTTATAATTTGTTAGTTAGGAGAAAAAGAACTAATGGTTGACATTACGTCAAATAAATGGAAAGAAGAATGTGGCGTTTTCGGTGTATATTCCCGCACAGAGGATGTTGCAATGCTAACGTATCTCGGTCTTTATGCCTTGCAGCACCGCGGACAGGAAAGCGCAGGTATTGCAATTACGGACGGGGCATGGATGGACGTGACCCGCGGCATGGGACTGGTCAATGAAGTATTCCGCCACCAGCTTCCGCATATGGAAAATCAGTACATTGCAATCGGTCATGTACGCTATTCAACAACAGGTTCCAGTCTGCTCGCCAATACTCAGCCGCTTATTGCCAATTATTCCGGCGGAAAAATCTCTCTGGCGCATAACGGCAATCTGACCAATGCGTCTGAAATACGTCGCAACCTGGAAGAACAGGGGACAATTTTCCAAACTTCCATTGATACGGAAGTTATTGTTAATCTTATTGCTCGTTCTCGTAAACCTACTATTGAAGAAAAAATCATGGAAAGCGTAGCTCAAATAAAAGGAGCGTTCTGCTTGACCGTGATGACGGAAAATAAACTTATTGCTCTTAGAGACCCGCAGGGCTTCCGTCCGTTCTGCATCGGCAAGACGGAAGAGGGTTCGTGGGTCGTTTCCTCCGAATCCTGCGGTCTTGACGTAGTCGGAGCTGAATTCATCAGGGATATCAAACCGGGTGAAATGGTGGTTATGGATGATAACGGATTGAAATCATATGAATTTGCCAAACCACAAAAAAAAGCTTCCTGCATTTTTGAATATATCTATTTTGCGCGTCCGGACAGCACCATTGACGGACAAAGTGTTCATGCGGCCCGCTTTATGATGG
The DNA here is from genome assembly GCA_900554895.1 of uncultured Megamonas sp. Lineage (GTDB taxonomy): Bacteria > Bacillota > Negativicutes > Selenomonadales > Selenomonadaceae > Megamonas > Megamonas gallistercoris. The sequence goes on from USIX01000244.1 coordinate 2,135, forward strand.
GCAGAATGCTCGCGCGTGAAAGTAAATTCAAGGGAGACATTGTCATTTCCGTACCTGATTCTGGTAATACGGCGGCAACCGGCTATGCGTATGAATCCGGTATTCCATATTGTGAAGGTTTAATGAAAAACCGTTATATCGGACGTACTTTTATTCAACCGACGCAGAAAAAACGCGCAAATTCTATTTTAACTCTGTTACCGCT
>USIX01000245.1 GCA_900554895.1 uncultured Megamonas sp.
CAAAGAGTTGACAGCAGCCGCACGCGCACCGAACTTGGGTGCATATAATTTTTTATAAATGCACTCTAAAACTGAATACTTTTTAAAATTTATCTGCTATCCTAATAAAAAATTTCAACCGTATTTAAATGATAAATAAAAAAGGAGAGCAAAAATTATGCTCCCCTTTTTGTTAAATTTTATAAATCTATCAATCTTCTAATTTAGGACCGGCATTTAAAATTTCATCCGGAATTTCGCCTTTGAAACGCTGTACATTTTCGGCAAACTTACGTACAAGTTTTGCAGCCTGAGCATGATATGCCTTTTTATCAGCCCATGTATTTTCAGGATTCAATACATCCGTAGGAACACCCGGGCAGGAAGAAGGAATACAAAGCTGGAAGTAACCATAATCTTTCCATTCAACATCATCGAGTTTACCGTCAAGTGCTGCCGTAATCATAGCTCTTGTATATTTAAGTTTCATACGGCTGCCGACACCGTAAGGACCGCCTGTCCAGCCGGTATTAACAAGATATACGCTCGTGTTGTACTGATTGATTTTTTCACCAAGCAGATGAGCATATTTGAGCGGAGAAAGAGGGAAGAACGGTTCACCAAAACCAATGGAGAATGTAGCCTGCGGTTCAGTGATGCCTCGTTCCGTACCGGCAACCTTGCTTGTATAACCGGATAAGAAATGATACATAGCCTGTTCTTTGGAAAGTTTTGCAATAGGCGGAAGAACGCCGAAAGCATCTGCCGTCAAGAAGATAATGGCATTCGGATGACCTGCCATGCTAGGAATAAGCGCACCCGGTATATTTTCAACAGGATATGCGGTACGAGTATTCTGCGTAAAACGTGCATCGAAGAAATCCGGTTCACGCGTATACGGATTTACATAAACGTTTTCCAAAATAGTACCATACTGAATTGCATCGTAAATCTGCGGTTCCGTTTCCGGAGTAATATTTATAGTTTTTGCATAGCAGCCGCCTTCAAGATTGAAGATACCGTTTTCACTCCAACCGTGTTCATCGTCACCGATAAGTTTGCGATTAGGGTCAGCCGACAAAGTTGTTTTGCCGGTACCACTGAGACCGAAAAACAGTGCCGTATTGCCGTCTTTACCTACATTGGCTGAGCAGTGCATGGAGAAAATGCCCTTTTGCGGCAGGATATAATTCATTACGGAGAAAATAGATTTTTTCATTTCACCAGCATATGCACCGCCGCCGATAAGAACCATACGCTTACTGAAGTTTACAATGATAAATGTTTCGGAATGAGTGCCGTCTTCCATCGGATTGGCTTTTACGCTAGGCATGCAGATAAGTGTAAAACCTGCCGGAGTAGTCAATTTCTTTTCCGGTCGTATAAACAACTGTTTCAGGAAAAGATGATGCCAAGCATATTCATTAATACATTTTACCTGCAATCTATAATCTGGGTCAGCACCGACAATAGCATCTGTTACAAAAAGCTGATGGTCTTTAGCATATTCCTTCATTTTTTCATACAAACGATTGAAAGTATTTTCAGAGCATGGTTGATTTGTATTGGACCAATGAACGATATCATGAATGTCAGGAGTATCTACAATAAATCTGTCTTTCGGAGAACGGCCGGTATGTTTGCCGGTAGTAACGCAGATAGCACCATTATTCGATAAGCGTCCTTCATGATTTCTAACAGCTTCTTCAAGGAGTTCAGGAATTGTTGCATCGTAAGTAATCCTTCTAGCAACAGATAAAAAATCCTGATATGAATAGTTATTTATCATTTTACTAACCTCACTTTATATTCATTTCAAATTTACATAATGTTTATATTATTTATTTTTGTATATATATTATTCTGTAAATAAATTTGTTTTCCTGCCAATATTTAAAATTTTTTATTTTTTTGTCCAAATAAACTTGAATAAACCGATTAGCACCAATGTTAAATTTTATTTCTACTTCTATTAAAATCTATCATTATATTTATTTTTTAATGAAATAATCTCTATTCTGATTTTTAAATATCGGCATGTATATATATCTGTTATACTAAAAAAACATCTAATCCGTATCAATCCTACAATACTTTATATTCGCTGTCTGTCATCACTTAACCTTATCAAATATAAAATATTTATACTGCTAAAAAATTAACTGATGCGACAGATATATTTGAATATATGTTTTAAATGTATCAAAAATAAAAGAACCTTTGATTAAATTATGCAATCAAAGGTTCTTTTATTTTCTTTTAATTAAGGAGAAATTTCTCAATCAATGGAAATAAGCTCGTATTTATCATTACCCATTTTCAAATTACGCATGGCAGTAA
>USIX01000246.1 GCA_900554895.1 uncultured Megamonas sp.
CCTGCGACCCCCTGGTCCCAAGCCAGGTGCTCTACCAAACTGAGCCATGCCCCGTCTACGTTCTTTCCGTGAGAACATGTATTATTATATGACCGATAGCAAAAAATGTCAACACTTTTTTTCGATTTTCTGTAAAAAATTTTTATTACTTCTATGTTTACATTTTTATATTAATTAGCAGGGTATTTTTACAAATTTATAGAATATATTAACTATCTGGACGCATATAAAATATTACAAAAATTGGAGATGATGCAAATGCATTTTTACTGTGAAAAATGTAAAAAAGAATATCCATTGAATTCCACTTCTTATCAATGCTCTTGCGGAGGGTTGTTCAGATTATATAAAGATGATAAAGACACTATTCCTCAAGAAATTTCCATCGGTGAGGTTGTAACACCTCTTCTTCCTATACATTTTGGCAAACAGGAAATGTTCTTCAAAATGGAACATTTAAATCCTACCGGCTCTTTTAAAGCACGCGGGGCTAAAGCAATGGTAAACGTGCTCAAACATCTCGGCATTGACGATATCGTTGAAGATTCTTCTGGTAACGGTGCTTCTGCACTGGCTGCTTATGCTGCTGCCGCTAATATCGACTGCACTGTTTACGTTCCTGAAAGCATTCCTGCCGGTAAACTGCATCAGATTGAAACGTACGGTGCGCATGTGCGTCTCGTTATAGGCAATCGCGAAGCTACTGCCGAAGCTGCAAAAAAAGCCGTTGCTCAAGATGAGTCCTATTATGCTTCCCACGTTTACAATCCGTTATTCTTTGAAGGCATTAAATCCATGGCTCACGAAATTTATAAACAACTCGGCAATAAAGTGCCAGAATACATTTTCCTGCCGGTAGGTAACGGCACTATGCTTTTAGGCCTTTATTACGGATTTGAAGAAATCGGCCGTCTGCCTGCTTTCGTTGCCGTACAAAGTGAAAACTGCTGTCCTCTTTATAATGCGTTCAAAAAGAAACGCAAAGTCGCTCCGCCGTCTTTCACCATTGCCGATGCTATTCGTGTAGAAAAACCTATGCGTCTCAAAGAAATGCTCATGGCTATAACTCGCAGCAAGGGTGAAGTAATTACTGTAAGCGATGAAGAAATCGAAGAAGCTCAGCATCAAACGGGCCGCAAGGGCATTTATGTTGAAGCTACCGCCGCTGTTCCTATTGCCGGAGCGCTCAAATACTTCCGCAAAGGCAAACCGGATAATTACCGCGTAGTTATTCCGATTACCGGAGCCGGACTCAATGGACCTAATAAAAAAAGAAATAAATAAATTTATAAGTCAGTGAGCTGATTGTTCACTGACTTTTTCATTTACAAAAGCATTAAAATGATTAATAATGTAAGCTATACCTTAATTTTTCCAGAAAGGAACACATTATGGACGATATTAATCTTTACATGCTCTTATTTTTAATCGTTACCGGTTTCATTGCCGCTTTTATCGATACAGTCGTCGGCGGCGGCGGACTTATATCACTTCCAGCGCTTTTATTTACTGGAATGCCGCCTGTTACGGCTATTGCTACGAATAAAGTCGCCGCTTCTATGGGAGCCACTATCGGTTTTGCTTCTTTTGTCCGCTCCGGTCGTGTTGATTTCTCTACCATCAAGTTTTTATTGCCTTTATCCTTTATCGGTTCAATCTGCGGTGCCAGTATTTTAAAACTGATACCGTCCGACTTTCTGCGCCCGCTGATTATCGCTCTGCTCATCGCTGTTACCGTTTACACTTTGACGAAGAAAAATTTCGGGCAGATTGCCACATTTCACGGAATGAGCCGAAAAATGTGGATTTTAAGTACCATTGCTGCTTTCACGTTCGGTTTTTATGACGGATTTTTCGGCCCTGGTACCGGTACATTCCTTTTGTTTGCTTTTTTATGGATCGGTTTTGATTTTATCGGTGCTGCTGCCAATGCCCGCGGATTAAATTTCGCCAGTAATATTGCCGGTGCACTGTTTTTCATTTATGCCGGCATCGTCGATTTTACCTACGCTCTGCCAATGGGCATCGCTATGATGGTAGGCGCTTTCTGCGGAGCCCGCATGGCAATTGCCAAAGGAGCGACGTATGTAAAAACGTTGTTCATTATCATGTCTGTCGTTTTAATCGGCAAGCAGGTCATAGATTTATTTAAATAATTTTCAGGAGGTACTATTATGTTATACGCTGTCATCGATATCGGGTCAACTACAATGCGCATGGCTATCTATCAGATTTCTCCCGATAAACTGGAACTTGTTCACAAACACAAATACACAGTGGGTCTCGCCGCTTATG
>USIX01000247.1 GCA_900554895.1 uncultured Megamonas sp.
GCTTCCTACCCCTAGGAACTGTACTTCCTACCTCGGCGGAACTCTGCTTCCTACCTATTTTGATTACTCTGAGATTATTTTTCATAACAGCCCTGCTGATATATCCTAGCTTTTCCAAAGATTTTATATTATCTCGAATATGCCTGTCTGATACACCTAAATGTTGAGCAAAGTGAGAGCTGGAAGCAAAGCAACCGTCATTACCGGAGAGTGCCAATATTTCTGCGTATAATAATTTTTGAAGCGGCGTCAAATCCTGAGCCATTAATATATCAGCCGGTACGAATACACCTGTAAATTCTTTTTTGTCGATTTGCTCCAGCTCGCTCACCTTGCCACCTCATTTCAATTTGCTTTTGATACTGTGCTTATATCTATTACTTTCCCTTTTGTGCTGTCGTCGTTATCTTCAACAGCCGCAAACATACCGATTTGTGCCGCTTCATCGAGCGTTAGCTGCGCCCGTCTTCCGTCTAAATATTCAAGTGCTTCAAATGCTACTTTATTCAGCAGTTGTTCGCTCGTTTCCGAAAGAAAAACTATATCATCAGAAAACATATCCTTACACATACGTTTCGGAGTGGTGTATTTAACTCTTTCTAAAGCTCTCGGCATAAACAATTTGTAATGTACCTTTGCTCCCATAGTGTCATAATCGTTGTAATAGTACGTTACACCGCGAATACTTATTCTGTTTTTCCAAAAATCTGCTTGCAATAAATCTCCCAATGCATCAAGTTCCAGTATTTCCATTACGACTGAATCCAAACCGGATAAAGCTTTGTAAAACTCATCTCTTGCCTGTTCATTCATTTCCACGGTGTGATACGTTTTGCCGCCTTCGCCGTCTGTCTGTGTATATTTAATCTTTATATTTCCATTGCAGATAACTTCGTCAATCCTGCGCATTTAAAAATCCTCCTCGTCATCAAGTTCGCCCTTAAATGTTTCCCGAAACGATTTACCAAAAAATCTGCCCATATCGCTTGTTTTTGGAACCAGCTCCCATGATGCGCTAGTTCGGTAATAATTTCCCGTTTTTAGGATATTTTCATCAGCAATGTATGTCGGAACGCCTGTCAGTTCCTCAATTTCCTTTCGGAATTGTACAGGGTTAGCGTTGGTTTTACTTAGGTGCAGCAGATAAATTTCTTTAAGCCCTGTTAAATCATTTCTTTTAAGCCAATTTTTCAGGTTCTCAAAGCTGAAATGACTTCTTATAAGACGTTCGGCTCGTTTTTTATCCAGCGTACCCGCCGCAACCTTTTTGTCGATAATCTCGTAGCTGTGATTGCATTCAATCATTAATTTAGTAACCCCATTGATAAAATATTCTATATTGTAGGTATCGGTAGCAAACAGCACTATATCCTCTGTATCTCGCAGAACAAACCCCAAAGGTTCAGTGGCATCATGATTTGTTTTGAATGGCAGTACTGTTATATCACCTATATTTATCACCTTGCCGCTTTCACAAAAATGAATATATGGGCTTTTCTCCGCTCTGATAGCGGTCAAAGTTCCTTTGCTGGTATAAATATCTATCCCCACTTTTAAAAACTCGTGTATCGCCTTGCTATGGTCTTTATGCTCATGCGATACTAAAACGCCGTCAATTTTATTCATCTGCGTGCCTAGACATTTGCGGATATCTTTTATCGGCAGTCCGCACTCAATTAAGAGCTGAGTGCGGAAACTGTCGGAGACTACCCGATACAGATTGCCTAGGCTACTTGATGCGTAGCAGAATATCAACAATCTATATCACCTCTTAAAACGCCGGAGTTTCGGAAAGTTCTTCTTGCAAATTATCCTGGATATTTTCTTGTGCCGGTTTTTCTTTTTTCACCGGCTCTTTTTTCTGTGTCGGCGGTTTGGATATTTCCTGTTCAATTTTTGTTTTCGGTTCGGGTTTCGGAACATCTAAGACCTTAGTTGCCATATTCTGAGCAATTTCTGCTGTCGGTTTTTCAATCGGCGTAACATCACGTTCACCAATATCCTGTATTTCTTCCACAGTTTGAAGTCCCATACTAAGCTCCGGCGCAGTAGTGCGGATAAACCAGCTTGCGGCACGGTAACGAAGCATCTGCTCCGGCATTGTTACCCATTTACTGCCTTTTTTCTGGTACCAGCCTTCCGCCTTGGCAATGCCGATTGTTACAATCGGACCTTCAATCACTTCACCTGTACTGAGTTCCGTAGCATAGGCGTAGCAGCCGTAATCATCACTGCCTTTAGTGCCAACCATTTTGTATTTAAT
>USIX01000248.1 GCA_900554895.1 uncultured Megamonas sp.
AATTGTTCATTTTATATTTACTCCGAGTGGAAGAACTGCTATCTAAAATCGGTATACAGGCAAAAGTTTTTAAAGCATAATTTGTTAAAAGCTATTGACTTATCGGATTGAAAAATGATATAATAAATCTCGCATTCACGCGAATGTTATGTGCGGAAGTGGCGGAATTGGCAGACGCGCTAGACTTAGGATCTAGTATCTTTCGGTGTGCAGGTTCAAGTCCTGTCTTCCGCACCAATAACGAAATTAAAGCTTCACAGTTTTGCTGTGAAGCTTTTTTGTTAAGTAGCATGAAGTATGTATGATTTTGTTAAAGATTAAACAGATTGAAATAGATTTTATTATGAGTTATAATCAAGGTATGATAAAAAATAACGGCAAGCATTTATATTGTTTCTTACGTTCGCGCAAACGTGCTTGACATTTCACAGCTCATTTATTTGGGTGAGTAAAATCGCTATCGTTTTGCAACTTAATGACTACATATAAAGAGCTTAATCTTTAAACATGTAAGCGATGAACAAGAATACAGCTATATAAGCAATGATTATTGATATGTTGCTGGTAACAACAATATCAAGTATCATCATGATTAAATCATTGTAATTCATGTTATCACCTCCCACCATATGAACGGCAGGAAGTCAACGAAACAAATATAAATACTTGCCTTGTTTTTCATTATAGCAACTACAAAAGATTTTGTATAGATTATTAAAGAAAAACGAAGTTAAAAAGATACTTAATAGATTTTCTATCAAGTGTCTTTAATTTTTGGCGGTTGAATATGAAAATTTTAGTGCTTGCCTCTTTTTGCTCCTTTTTAATAAGTGATTGGCTTTAAATGTTGTATTTATAAGTCTGTCTTGTATTACGAACCAATTAAAACGAGTAATAAGGGAAATATTTCAAAACGTTTGCAAGCCTTTGTTTATAAGGGTTTGCAGGTTTAACAGCGTTTTGAAATGTTTCCCTTTTTTGTTTAGATTTGCTGATAATAAAAACTTTCTCTGTTGTCATTTGAAATTAATGAGCATATAATTTGAATAAGAAAGATATATTATTAGGAAGGAAGATTTTAATGAAAGTTTTACTATTAAACGGCAGCCGTCGTGAAAAGGGCTGTACGTATACAGCTTTATGTGAAATTGCGCAGACATTGGAACAAAACGGTGTAGAAAGTGAAATTGTTCACGCTGTACCGACGATGGACAATATCAAATCCGTTGCGGAAAAAATGAAAACAGTTGACGGACTTGTTGTCGGTTCGCCTGTATATTGGGCTTCACCTTCCGGTGAAATTATGGAATTTATGGACAGACTGGCAAGTCTTGCCGGTAAAGATATGTTGCACAAACCGGCGGCAGCAGTTGCCTCCGCCAGACGAGCTGGTACTACAGCAACAATTGATGTACTGAACAAATATTTTTCGTATCATCAAATGCCGATTGTTTCTGCAAATTATTGGACAATGGTGCACGGCAATACGCCGGATGAAGTAAAGCGCGATGCTGAAGGTATGCAAATCATGCGTATTCTTGCTGCAAATATGGCTTGGCTTTTAAAATGTATTGAAGCCGGTAAGAAAACAGGCGTTGTCGTTCCGGAAACGGAAGCAAAAATCATGACAAACTTTATTCGCTGATAAGAAAACTCACTGCAGTTGCGGTGAGTTTTTTTTATAATTTTAGATATAATGTAATGGCTCTATAATGAATTGCTTTGTGAGTTTAAGGCAATGCTTGTTATAGAGCCATTTTTTATTTAATAGTGCCGTAAACAGAGATTATGAAATGAAAACTTGTATTGAAAGAGGTGATTTTTTGTAAAATTGTACTGGCAGTACACCAAATAGAGTTTCGTATTAGTTAAAATGAAAATATATTTCAGTAAATATAAGACAAACTTGTAACATATATTTGAGTAGAAATTTAAAATTGATACAGATAGGGCGAATATATGAACTGACAAGAATTGTAAATATTTAAGAATATGAGATAATTTTATTAGTAACATGTGTGAAAGGAGGAATACATAAATTGGATGTATCATTTATCGAAGAATATAAACAGATAGGAGCTAAGATAGTCTATTATCGCAAATTGAGAGGATATACACAAGAAACATTGGCGTTTAGAACTGGGATTAGTGCAGCATACTTATCGAGAATAGAACGTGGCGCTAATACAAAAGGTGTTGCTGTCGGCATCCACATGATTATCGCTACACAGCGTCC
>USIX01000249.1 GCA_900554895.1 uncultured Megamonas sp.
GGCACTGGCAAGATCATTTGCCGTAATCTGGATTGCAAGTCAATTACACGTATTGCTTCACGTTCATATTTATCGAACAGGTCGAATAAAAGCGCCGTATCGGCAAGTTCAAAATTGTACGTAGACTGTTCAAATTCATTCTGATGAAATACATCGCCGTAAGTGTATGTGCCGTTCCAATCTATATCATAAACATTTTCTTTTTCCTGAATGTACATGGCAATACGTTCAAGACCGTAAGTAATTTCAGAAGAAACAGGTTTTACATCCACACTGCCCACTTGCTGGAAATAAGTAAACTGTGTGATTTCCATGCCGTCGAGCCATACTTCCCAGCCAAGTCCCCATGCGCCGAGCGTCGGAGATTCCCAGTTGTCTTCAACGAAACGGATATCATGTTCTTTTTCATTGATACCGAGTTTGGCAAGACTCTGTAAATAAAGTTCCTGAATATTGTCCGGCGACGGTTTCATAATAACCTGAAACTGATGATGCTGGAACAGTCTGTTCGGATTTTCGCCGTAACGGCCGTCAGCAGGACGACGGGACGGTTCAACGTAAGCAACATGCCACGGCTCAGGACCGAGTACGCGCAAAAACGTGGACGGGTTCATTGTGCCTGCGCCTTTTTCAACATCATAAGGCTGTGCCAGAATACAGCCCTGCTCAGACCAGAATTTCTGCAAAGTCAGGATAATTTCCTGAAATGTCATAAGAATGCCTCCTTAATTTCATGGGCGATAAAATAAAAAAACTCGCCCATGTAACAAATAAAATGTTACAGGGACGAGATTATTCCCGCGGTTCCACCCTGATTGACCTGATAAATCAAGCCCTCTTTAGAACATATTAACCTAAAAAGCTCCCCGGCGCCATTTGCTTTTTGCAGTCTTTCACCCTCACTGCTCGCTGGTTGTAAGCTACTTTTCCGGTTCATCACTGTATACAACAGTCTAGCAAAAGAAGACTGTCTTGTCAATAAAATTATTCAACAATGTACGCATTTACGATTTCGCCGTAATAAGCAATATGAATATCCTTATTAGCTCCGCTGAAAGAACTGTCTACATCCTGCGGATACGATTTATGCTGAATTTCCGGCGGCAGTGCCGAAAGCTCCTGTTTTTGTTTATAGATGACCCTGCATTCCAAAGTGAGCGGCAGCTCACGTATTGCAGGCGCGTCGACTTTTTCACCATTTTCCAGCGTTAAATTAAGGTCAGCTATTTTGTCCGTATCCCTGCCAGAATGCGTACCGCAATAACCGAGAATTTTCTTATTGAATTCACCCAGCGGAACATTTATCGTAAACTCGCCGCTTTTATCGAGCTGGCTGCGGGTGAAACGGTGTTCACGCACAAATGCGATAAATACCGGTTTTGCCCATTCAATGCCGAGCGTTCCCCAACCGATAGTCATCGTATCGACTTTGTCATCAGTCTTTGTTGTGAGCAGTATTCCTTTCGGCAGAGCCTGCAGTATTTCTTTCGCATAATCAAAAACATTAACGTATTTTTTCATACAGAACACACTCTTTCATAACGTACTAACGAAATAAATGCTAGAATAAGAAAAAATTCTCTCACTCTAGCATTTATTATAGCACTTTTCAATATTTGATTATTTTACAGCTGCCATAACTTCTTCTACAAAGTTATCTGCTTTCTTTTCAATGCCTTCGCCGAGCTGATATCTTACAAAACGGCGGATAGAGATTTTTTCACCGATTTTGGCGATTTTGCTGTTTACAAGATCAGAAATGCTCATATCCGGATCTTTAATGTAAGCCTGGTCTAAAAGACATACTTCTTTGTAATATTTTTCCAGACGGCCTGCAACCATTCTTTCTACGATTTTTTCTGGTTTGCCTTCATTAAGAGCCTGTTCGCGCAGAACCTGTTTTTCATGTTCTACTGCTGCCGGGTCTACTTCTTCACGGCTAACGCATGTAGGATTTGCTGCTGCAATCTGCATAGCGATATCACGGGCAAATTCTTTAAATTCTTCCGTACCTGCAACAAAGTCAGTTTCGCAGTTTACTTCTACAAGTACGCCGATACGACCGCCGGCATGAATATAGGAAGTAACAACACCTTCAGCTGCAACACGGCCTGCTTTTTTAGCTGCGGAAGCAAGTCCTTTTTCTCTTAAAAAGTCAATTGCTTTGTCCATATCACCATCAGTAGCTGTAAGGGCTTTTTTG
>USIX01000250.1 GCA_900554895.1 uncultured Megamonas sp.
GGCAATAGATTAAATGAGAGGTGTTTGTTTTGACAAATAGAGTAGTTATTACTGGGTTAGGAGCGATTTCTCCTATCGGTATTGGTAAAGACGCTTTTTGGCAGGGCTTGATTGCAGGTAAAAGCGGTGTGGATAAAATCACTCATTTTGATGCCAGTGATTTTAAGGCTCAGATTGCAGCGGAAGTAAAAGACTTTAAAGCGGCTGATTTTATCGACAGAAAAGAAGCAAGACGCATGGACAGATATACGCAGTTTGCCATTGCGGCTACGAAACTTGCTTTTGAAGATGCTAAAATGGATTTATCCAAAGAAGATAAAGAACGTATTGGCGTATTTATCGGCAGCGGTATTGGCGGTATTGAAACATTACATGATCAATATAAAGTTATTTTTGAAAAAGGTCCGGCTCGCGTCAGCCCGTTTTGTGTACCGATGATGATTAGTAACATGGCTGCCGGCATGACTTCCGTTACTTTTGGATTGCAAGGTCCAAGTATCTGTCCTGTAACGGCTTGTGCAACAGGCACGAATGCAATCGGTGATGCTATGCGCGTAATTCAGCGCGGTGAAGCGGACGTTATGGTGGCAGGTGGTACGGAAGCATGTATTTCTCCGTTACCTGTAGCAGGTTTTGCCTCCATGAAAGCTCTTTGCACTGATATGAATGATAATCCGCAGAAAGCTTCCCGCCCGTTCGATAAAAACCGCAGCGGTTTTATCATGGGTGAAGGTGCCGGTATCGTTATTTTGGAAAGCTATGAACATGCTGTTGCCCGCGGTGCTGAAATTTATGCAGAACTTGCAGGCTATGCAATGACTTCTGATGCTTACCATATGACAAGCCCGGATCCAGTGGCAAAACAGCCGGCTCGCTGCTTTAAAAATGCAGTTAAAGATGCTGGTCTTGAAATGACGGATGTGAATTATATCAATGCACACGGTACATCTACTCAGCTCAATGAAAAAACAGAAACGAATGCAATTAAACTTGCTTTTGGCGAACATGCGTATGAATTAGCTATCAGTTCCAATAAATCCATGATTGGCCATCTTCTCGGTGCTGCCGGTGGTATTGAATGTATTGCTACTGCTTTAACAGTGAAAAACGATATTATTCCGCCTACAATAAATTATGAAACTCCGGATGAAGAATTAGATTTGGATTATGTTCCGAATGTAGCTAGAAAGCAGACAGTAAACGTTGCTATGTCCAATTCTTTAGGCTTTGGCGGTCATAATGCAACTATTCTCTTGAAGAAAATTAAATAAGGTCTTGTCAATGGAATTATCACAGGAACGCAAAGCAAAATTGTCCGTGCTGGAAAATGCTTTGGGTGTAAAGTTCAATAATATCGCTTTATTAAATCAGGCATTGACGCATACATCATATGCTAATGAATTTAAAGGTGCTATTTCCCATAATGAACGTTTGGAATTTTTAGGAGATGCGGTGCTGGAGCTGGCTTCCAGTACGTATTTGTTTAAACATTTTAGACAAATGCCGGAAGGCGAACTTACAAAGGCGAGAGCTTCCGTTGTGTGTGAAACGAGTTTGGCAAAACTGGCAAGAAAACTCCGTGTCGGCGATTATCTGCTGCTCGGCAGAGGCGAACGAATGACCGGAGGGGAAAATCGTCCGTCCATATTGGCGGATGCGTTTGAGTCGATTATCGGAGCTATCTACATGGACCAGGGATGGAATACGGCATACGACTATGTATTGAACAAGCTGCACGAAGAATTCATTGCTGTAGAACACGGTTACAATCTAAAGGATTATAAGACTATTTTACAGGAAGTGGTGCAGGGGAAAGGACAACAAGCGGAATATAAGATGATATCCGAAGAAGGACCTGACCATGCCAAAGTATTTGAATTTGCCGTAAAAGTCAATGGTAATGTTGACGGAATTGGCAAGGGCACAACAAAAAAAGAAGCAGAACAGCATGCAGCTTTTGCAGCGTTAAAAAAATACGGTATAGAAAAATAAATCAAAATAACAGGAGGAGCAATCTTCCTGTTATTTTTTTCAATATATATTTCTATTTGTAGGGATGTTCGTTTTTCTTTGACGCAAAGAAAAACGAACCAAAAAGAAAACCTTTTAACGTTTCGCTAACGCTGCACTGGGCGAGCCTTCGAGGCTGTTTTATAAATCCAGTCGATAAAACGG
>USIX01000251.1 GCA_900554895.1 uncultured Megamonas sp.
TTGATATTACAAAACGTCGTTATGGTAAAATCATCATCATGACAGATGCCGATGTTGACGGAGCACATATTCGTACCTTGCTTTTGACCTTCTTCTATCGGTATATGAAACCGCTGATTGAAAACGGTCATGTGTATATAGCTCAGCCGCCGTTATATCAGATTAGAAAAGGCCGCAGCCACTGGTATACTTACAGTGATGAAGAATTGACCGCTAAACTTGATGAAATCGGTCGTGACGGTATTACTGTACAACGTTATAAAGGTTTAGGGGAAATGAACCCGGAACAGCTTTGGGAAACGACTATGGACCCGGAAAAACGCACCGTACTACAGGTAAATCTGCGTGAAGCAGAAGAAGCGGATGCGATTTTTACTATACTGATGGGCGATAAAGTGGAACCGCGCCGCCGGTTTATTGAAGAACATGCAAATCTTGTCCGCAATCTGGATATATAAAAAAAGAAAGACTTACTGATTAATCAGTAAGTCTTTTTAGATATCTTTCATATTATTTGATTGCATTTAATTGATTTACAATATCTGTACCGTTTTCACCGTATTCTACGACCATGATGGCCTGATTTCCCATATATATGGTATTGCCGTTTAAATAAGCGTTAGGCGGATTTTTCGGCGTATTATGATATACAGCTGCCAAATTGCCGGCAATCAGATAAGCCCGCTCCTGGCTGCTCATATCATTTGCCGCTACAGGTATAGTGAAATCACGGCGATTTATTTGAATCATACCGGTATCAACATCTACTTTCACTTTATTGTTACTGTATTCAGTGAGTTTTTCGGAATAATTATCACGACGGGACTGATGACTTGGATGGTCGGACGGAGAGAAGAGTTCGCCGACAAAATTTGTTTTGGACTCGCCCATCTTATCGATAAACCTTTGCCATGTGGCGGCACCGGCCCCGATATTATAGCCGGCTTTTACTGTATAATCAAAAGCGATATCATCTGCCTGTTGTTCTTGTTTTTTTGTAATACCTTTAGCTTTCATATTGCCAGCAAGAATATTTGTACCGATTACGGAAAGAATATCCGGGTTTTGTGAAGCATAAATATTGGCTAAAAGATTAATGGAAAAACTTTTTTTGGCAGAACTCTGTACATGTTCTTCTTGACCGTGCGCCAGTTCGTGTGCTACGACAATGGCAAGCTCATCCTGATTATTATTCAGAAGTTTGAACATGCCTGTATTGACTGTTAAATTATGTCCGACGGTGCAAAAAGCATTATACGTTTCATCGTTATTAACAAAATAGTTGTATGGTTTATCGTTTATGGAAGGGTCATCAAGTGATATTACGTATGTCAAACGGTTCATAATATCATCTAAAATAGCATTATAAGAGTAACTTTGATTTTCCCCAAGTTCAGATTTTATTTTATTAAAGTATTCGTGGCGTCCATCATTGTCAAGATAATTAAGCTGTTTTTCCAGTTGCTGCTGTTGGGCAGTAGTAACAAAAATGGCGCCGGCAAGATTGCCCCAGTTGAAAGCTTCTGCCGGTTTGGCAGGAACAGCTCCGTAAGATAAAGTTACGCCGAGACTTAGGGCAATGACTGAAGATAAACATTTATTATGAATTTTTTTTAACATGGGAAGCACTCCTTTCATTAAAAATATATGTATATACTATATTATAATCCATATCTATATAGAACGAAATTAAAATCTGATTAAAAATTTTTTATAAAAAAGATAAAAAATATGTTGACATGAAGCTGTATTTTATATATAATATTTTTCGTCGCTGATGAGGCGACACAAAAACTGAAAAAACTTGTTAAGAATTTGAAAAAAACGCTTGACAGAATAAAAACAGTAAGATATAATATTTAAGCACTCGATGAGAGGGCGTCACTTAAAAGAAAAAATAAAGCACTGAAAAATAAATTTTAAAAAAGTGCTTGACAAAATCTTTTGAGTAAGATAAAATATTAAAAGTCAGCTCGAAAGAGTTGAAATGATGTTCTTTGAAAACTAAACAATGCACAATGTTTTCTAACAGACGAATGTGCAGGTAATCTAGTATAATAGATGAACCTTAAAAATTTCTTTTAAACAGATAATTAAGAGCCAATCGGTTCTTCGAAAAATA
>USIX01000252.1 GCA_900554895.1 uncultured Megamonas sp.
CTGCTCCCAAACTGGAGGATGTATATAAGGAGATAGTTTTTAATGAATAAATTACAAAAAATAACCTTAACATTCGGTACTGTTTGTACTTTAATAGCCTCCTCATCAATCTGTCTGGCTTCAGGAACTCCAAAATCCGTTGTTCCTGCTATAAATATTCCATGTGAAGATATTAACACCAAAATTGATATGCATCGTAATGACCAAGATATAACACCTGTTATTGCTAAAAATATACCAGATGAAAAAATCAATACTAAAGTCGATATGCACCGCAGCAATCAGAATATAACACCTGTACCTGCAACACATATTCCCGATGAAGAAATCAATACTTCCGTTCCCTGGAATTAATTTTAAATGAGCCTTCCCTTTATTTTTATTAATATATTCTAAAAATGCCATAACATCTCTTGTCATGGCATTTCTTTTTATCTAAAAGTTTATGGAAAAATTCTTTTTCTCTCAGTCTAAAATATGCTAAAATATATAGGTTAATATTACAGCAATTTTAAATTTCTGGGAGGAATATAAATGCGTACATCAAAACTTTACGCGCCTACATTGCGCCAGACTCCGGCAGAAGCTGAAGTACCTAGTCATCAGCTTATGCTTAGAGCCGGTTTCATCCGCAAAGTAGCGGGCGGCGTCTATACGTATCTGCCGCTTGCATGGCGCACACTGCGCAAAATAGAACAAATCGTCAGAGAAGAAATGGATAACAAAGGCGGTCAGGAACTGGCTCTGCCAATTGTTCAACCGGCTGAACTCTGGAAAGAAACAGGCCGCTGGGAAGTTTTCGGCGAAGAAATGTTCCGTTTAGTTGACAGACACAATCGTGAATTCTGCCTTGGTCCGACACACGAAGAAATCATCACTGACCTTGTCCGCAATGAAGTCCGTTCTTATAAACAATTACCACTGTTATTATATCAAATACAAAATAAATACCGTGATGAAATCCGCCCTCGTTTCGGTCTGATGCGCGGCCGCGAATTTATCATGAAAGATGCTTATTCTTTTGATAAAGACGAAGAAGGTCTTGATAAATCATACAATGATATGTACGATGCCTACAGCCGCATTTTCAGTCGCTGTGGCCTTACATTCCGTCCGGTAGAAGCAGACGGCGGTGCTATCGGTAACGCTACGACGCATGAATTTACGGTGCTCGCTGAAACAGGCGAATCCGATATTGTTTACTGTGAAAAATGCGATTATGCCGCAAACAGTGAAAAATCCGAGCTGAAAACGATTGTTGCTCCGGCGGAAGAAGAATTACCGCTGGAAAAAGTATATACTCCGCATACGAAAACAATAGAAGCTGTTGCAGAGTATTTGAATACACCGATTGAAAAAAATATCAAAGCCGTTATCTTCCAAAACGAAAAAGACCAGGTAATCTGCGCTTTTGTTCGCGGCGACCATGAAGTAAACGACGTAAAACTGCAGAATGTAACCGGCGCCATCACATTAAAAATGGCGGAAGAAAGTGCTATCCGCGCCATTGGCGGTGTTCCCGGCTTTATGAGCCCAATCGGTCTCAGCAAAGACGCCATTGTCGTTGTCGACCCTACCGTTATGGAAATGCACAATGCCGTTTGCGGTGCCAACGAAGAAGACCATCATTATAAAAATGCCAATCCGAAACGTGATTTCGGCGATGTAATCGTAGAAGATATCCGTCTTATTCAAGCCGGTGACCCTTGCCCGCACTGCGGCAGTCCGGTAAAAATGACGCACGGTATTGAAGTTGGCCAGGTATTTAAACTCGGCACAAAATACAGTGAAGCACTCGGTGCAACTTTCCTCGATGAAAACGGCAAGGAAAAACCTCTCATCATGGGTTGCTACGGTATCGGCGTAAGCCGCACCATGGCTGCCGCAATCGAACAGTTCCACGATGAACACGGCATAATCTGGCCTAGTGCCATCGCTCCGTTCGAAGTCGTTATCGTGCCTATAAGTTCCAAAGACGAAGCACAGATGGAAGTTGCCGAAAAATTGTATACCCAGCTGAAAAAAGCCGGTGTTGATGTTCTTTTAGACGACAGAAAAGAACGTGCTGCTCCGCGACGCCGGCCGCAAGGCGAAACTGCCGGTCATTACGGAAA
>USIX01000253.1 GCA_900554895.1 uncultured Megamonas sp.
AGCGTATTTTCTTTTGTATTTTTATATTTAACGTGACATTGTTTATATACTTCACGTGTTTTGGTCTTGATAGAATACGACTTTATCAAGTCATTTTTTAACTCTAATTCATCTACAGCTTCTTTAGCTTCATAATCTGCTTCATCAAAAATAACAATTTGATTATTACTTATTTTTAGTGCTAAGCCATTATCGTTACACAGTTTGAGTAAAAATTCTAAATCAGACTCCTGTGATTGCTCTGCTCTCTCTAAATAAATTTCCTCAGTATCGTAGTAAAGTTCCATACCAGCATTAGATGCAATATCTCTGGCAATAGTAGATAGATTTACCTTTTCCCATGCCCTAGATTTTTCCGTTTCTCTAAGTTCTGTATTATCAGGAACAGATACACCTTTAATCTTTACTTCAGTTGGTGGTCCACTATATTCTACCTCATCGATTTCAAACGTTCCTAAAGGTAATTCTTCTATAGATACATTATCTTTCCACCAAGCTTGAGTCATAATTGATACTGTGAGTATTGCTCCTTTTTCTGGAAGCCAATCATTTGACCATAAATTTTCAATATCTTCTAGTGTTAAAGAAATATCGTCTACTTGGCCAGATATTACGTCATTATAAGTGAAACTTTTTAAATATGGCTCTAAAGAACTAGATATATCTTTATTATTATAAAGGCACTTTATCCATGCTCTTCTGGCTGTTATTGTATAAAACAGCTTATCAATATTTTTTAACATTATTGCCTCCAAGGCGGAATATATTGCGGTATTTTCTCTTCGATATCTGGAATATTTAAAATAATACCTGCACTAAAAATTATTGTTTCAGAATAAAGCTCATTAGCAGCCATTAATATACTCATGTATTTTTCATCGCCCATCTGTTCTTTTGCGATGCTATCCCACATATCACCAGATTTTGTTTTATAAGTTTCCAAAGCTTCACCGCCTTAATTAAATGCTAATCTATTTTTATCATCATCCATATCTTTTAATACTTTTTGAATTAATTGTATTAAATTTTCTTTATCCATCGTTAATGCTTGTTTTACATTATTGACTAAATTTTCATTTTTACCATCAGATTTTATATTTATATTAGGACTATATGTTATATTTACCCTATTATCTCCAATATTGCTGTTATTAGTTACATTACTAGCAGATTGTTCATTTAAGAATTTCCCTATAATATCAAATGGATTTGGCATAATTGAATTAGTGTTTTCACTATAGTTATCAACTGGTATAAATATTGAAGTTACTTTATTCTTATCATCAGTACTTTCTTCTTTAGTATTTAACCTTAATGCTTCAGGTGATATTAATATATTATTTGGTTTATTATCTAATAATGTATCATCACGTTTATTAGCATTATTAAGTTGTACAACATTAGCTAGAGAAGCTATTTTCTGCAATCCAGATAACATATAGCTTTTTATTCCGCTTGTTTCTTCTTCATCTTTCTCCGAACCATCAGTTTTAAACAAATTAGATGTTATTAATATGTTATTTGGTTTATTATCTACTAATAAATTGTCACGTTTATTAGTATTATTAACTTGTGTAACATTAGCTAGAGAAGCTATTTTTTGTAATCCAGATAACATATAACTTTTTATTCCGCTTGTTTCATCTTCATTTTCTTGCATCATAATTGTTTTATCTGTTTTACTAACTGATTGAACTATTGGCTTGTTATATTTCCCTTTTGTATCACTATTTTTTGAATTGTTTATTCCTAATAACTCGCCCGTTTTTTGCCATAAAGCAATAGCACGATTTGAGCCATCAATCGGAATTGCAGCTTCTGGACTATCTTCTGCAAAACTAGTAACAAAAGCACCTTTACGGAAAATACCCCCACTAGCAAGAGCCATTTCTGGCTTAGCTGAACCTTCATCAAATCCAATAGTAAAGCTTGCTTTTACGCCTTCCCACCAACTACTAGCAGAACTAGCTGCATTAGATAACGCTGTAGATACTAGATTTGGAATTTGATTTATCCAATTTGCTACTGCATTATAAGCTGCACTTGCCCATGATTCTACATTAGCTACAAATTGCATACCAGCTTCCATACAATAACTA
>USIX01000254.1 GCA_900554895.1 uncultured Megamonas sp.
GCATGATTTCTTTGGCATAAGTTACTGTTGCGCCGAAAGTTTCGGCAATCGCCTGATGACCCAGACATACGCCGAGTACGGGGATTTTTTCCTTAAAATAATCTATCACTGCTTCGCAAATTCCGGCGTCTTTCGGTTTGCCGGGACCGGGAGAGATGATTATATGACTGGGATTTATCTGTTCAATTTCGTTTATGCTAAGTTCATCGTTGCGGATGACTTTGATATCCTGATTTATGGAACCGATAAGCTGATACAGGTTGTAGGAAAAACTGTCATAATTATCAATCAGCAAAATCATAATCATTTACCTCCTGTGCTTTAGTGATAGCTTCAATCATGGACTGCGCTTTGTTTACTGTTTCCAGATATTCTCTTTGCGGTACGGAGTCTTTTACTACGCCGCCGCCGGAGCGTACGAATACTTTACCTTTTTTGGCAACTGCCATACGGATACCGATACATACATCCATATTGCCTGAGAAATCAAGGTAGCCTACAGCACCGCCGTAAATTCCTCGCGGGCTTTTTTCCAGTTCATGCAGAATTTCTATAGCGCGTATTTTAGGTGCGCCGGATAATGTTCCGGCCGGTAAAGCTGCATTTATGGCATCTAAGGCATCGAATTCCTGGCGTATTTTTCCCTGCACCGTTGAAGTGATGTGCATTACATGGGAGAATTTTTCTATTTTATGAAAGCTTGTTACTTTAACGGAACCGAATTCGCTGATTTTACCCAAATCATTTCTGCCTAAATCAACAAGCATATTATGTTCTGCCAGTTCTTTTTCATCATTAATCAGCATTTGTTCAAATTGTACATCTTCGCTTTCTGTTTTGCCGCGCGGCATGGTACCTGCAATCGGGAATGTTTCAAGTGTGCTGTTTTGCAGTTTTACGAGTGTTTCCGGTGAGGCGCCCGTCAGTTCCACATCTTTACCGCTTAAATAGAACATATAAGGTGAAGGATTTGTCGTGCGGAGCACTCTGTAGGCATTGAGCAGGCTTCCTGCAAAATCGGCCTGTTTTCTGTTGGAAGGAACAGCCTGGAATATATCGCCTTCTTTGATGTATTCTTGTGTTTTTTTCACAACCTGTTCATATTCTTCGGAAGTAAATTCCGATTTAAAATCGGATAATAATCTGCCGTTTGGAATTGCAGCTTCCTGCCCTTTGGCCACTAAATCCGCCAATTCATTCAGTTCGCGTACTGCCTTATTGTAATTTTTTTCTAAATCATCTGTCTTTATGTTTACAATCAGGATTATTTTATTTTTGTAATGGTCAAAAGCGATTACTTTATCAAATAGCATCAAGTCCACATCATTGAAAGAAATATCTTCTGTATCGTTGAAATTCAGTTTCGGTTCGCTGTAACGGATGTATTCGTAGGAAAAATAGCCTACCAGACCGCCTGTGAATGTCGGCAGAAAATCAAATTGAGGGCTTTTATACTGATTGAGTATTTTGCGGATTTCACGTGCAGGATTATCTGTTTTAAAAGTGGTAGTAACGGCTCCTTTAATTGTCATTTGATGATTTTTACAGGTGATTTCCAGCGAGGGACTGAAGCCCAAAAAGGAGTATCTGCCCCATTTTTCATTGTTTTCCGCACTTTCCAGAAGGTAGGTGATGGAACTGATATGTTTTAAAGCTTTAAGTACGCTTATCGGCGTTCTTATATCAGAGAAGATTTCTTTACTTATAGGAACGATATTGTACTTATCGGTTATATTTTGTAATTCGTTTAAACTGGGTTTTATCATGATTAATCCTCCTGGCGAAAATAAAAATACCCGCCCTATGACTAAAATATAAGTCAAGGACGGGTATAAATATTTGTATAGCAGGAAGGATGCTATAATAATTCTATTTAACTCGCGGTACCACCTTGTTTGGATTAAAAATCCCTCTTTGCAGGATACTAACATATCCCTCACAGTTAACGCTTGTGCTGCGTTGCGGAATACTAGGACGAAAGTCCGTTGACCGCACCCTCAGTGGTCCATTTAATATGCTGCGTACTATAGGCTCTCAGCTCCCCTA
>USIX01000255.1 GCA_900554895.1 uncultured Megamonas sp.
GGAAGCCGGGAACAGGAGGTAGAAATCTTCTACCGCTTTATCGGCAAAATTGATTAAATGACACCAATATTTTTAACTATGTGATACCGGCGTTTCCCACTTCCAACCCGGAAAAACAAGAATGCTGCCTTTTTATGCCCTCATGTTACGCAGTAGGGGCAGAAAAAGCCTTGATTTATGCAACTTTCAACACGCAAAAAACATGGGCACGGAAAGATACCTTTTCCCTCAAAAACGGCGTTCTACTGCGTAACATTTCATAACTGCCCCCATAAGAAAACCGGGGCACGGATAGTCTTTGCCGACTGTCTGCGTCCCGACTTTATTTTTAAATTAATTTCTGATTAACATATCTATCCACAAATTGCACAGTCATATTTAATAATTTATCTGTTTCTGTACTTATAAAATATAAATCAGTCTCTTCTACATTACCTGAATTATCATGAATACGTTTTAACTGTTTAAGTATATCTGCTCCACTTTCAATATTTTGCAATTTTATTTTCAACAAAAAGTACCGTTCACTTGCAATCGTTCTATTCGCTCTATTTTGTTCTATTTCTTTTGACTTTCTTTCTATTTGATACTTTACCTCCAATTCTTTTTGTTTTAATTTCTCAAGTTCATTCTGAACAGCAATGTACTCTTGGGTATCGTTATCAATATTCGACTTGTCTAAAGCGTGATATTTTTCGCTTATTTGTTTTAATTCATCATTTAAACTTCGTTCTTCATCGTCTAATCTTTTTGAAAAACGACACGCATAAAAATATTTACTAATATCTGTAATGTATGTTGCAATATCTTTTGCTATTTCATCAGCAAATTTCTTTCTTTCCGTTTTTTCATTCCGTTTCCTTTCAGATTCAATTTGTGCTAAATTTTCTTGTTGAATTTTTCGAGTTTCTTTTGTAGTTATATACACTGCTAGCAAAGTGCCAATGCCACCTAATGCGCCACCTATATAACTTCCTAAAAAACTGCCCCATTCTCCGTTGCTTAAAACCGAATATACGTTATTACGGAAAATACAAATTTCAAGAGCAAAAGGAAATATCAATATACATACAGAGATGAAAACTATTGTCGCAATTTTATTTTTTTTCATATCAATTTCCCCTCGTATATTTTCCATATTATATCAAAAAACAATTATTTTTTCTATTCCATTATCCGCGCTCTTTTCCTTTTCCGTTCCGGCTCTTTTGGCTACCGTAAAATGCTGCCTATGTTTTGTTTGATAACGTCATAATTCTTGACCTGTTTTTTTAGTTTGTTATAGTCGTCATAAAGGGCTTCTTTCTGTTCCTGGAGCTTTTCATATTCCGATTGCAACGCCGCGACGTTTGGGAGCTTGGAAACACCTGCCGCCTTTAGTGCCTTTACCACTGCTTCATGCAAGATGATTTCGCACTCATAGGCTACCCGGTAGCTATTCTTATTTCTTGCCTTACGGTATTATGCATCATAGGCGGGCCTTGTCTTTTAGAACGTGAAAACAATCTTGATAAGTACCACCATGTGGCAAAGGACGCTTATATCGGTTCTTTTATCTCTATTGATAAACTAGAAAGAATGGTTATTGACGAGATTAACAAACTGGCAGCCGAGTATCTTGATAAGGACGAGTTGGAATAGATTGTTGAATTTTGTGATAATTTGCAGGAACAGAAAAAACGCCTGCTCTCTGATATAGCCGTTTATGAGAAAAGGGTTGTAGAGTTTTCAAAAGGTATCCAGGAACATGAATAAGATTAAGGGCTTAATATCTAAAAGCAATTATGTCGAAATGTCAAAGTACTTTACTACAGAGTGCTACCGACTGGAACACGTGATTGCTGATGGAGAAAAATAAGGGAAAAATCGCAGTGGACGATAACTGCCGTCAAATTATCGAACAATATTCTAACTTGGAACACCTTACTCGTGAAATTGTGGAAATATTGATTGATTATATATCCATCGGCAAACGTATTCCGGGAATAAGGGACGTTCCGATTGAAATTCATTGGAACTT